>NZ_JABBWZ010000010.1:0-130138 GCF_014161435.1 Microbispora sp. H10949
ACGGCGGGGTGGAGTTCTTCCTGGACTACCACGGCCGGGTGGACCATCAGGTGAAGCTGCGGGGGTTCCGGATCGAGCCGGGCGAGGTGGAACACGCCCTGCTCCAGCACCCGGCCGTGTCCGAGGCGGTGGTCACCGTCCACGGCGACCACCTGATCGCCCACATCGCCACCAGAACCCCCTCCCAGGACGACCCCGTCGTGCCGGAGGAGCGTGGGGAGGACGACGAACAGATCCTCCTTCGGTATCTGCGGGGCTGTCTGCCGCAGCATCTGGTCCCTGCCCGCATCGTGGTGATGGACGCGCTGCCGCGCACCCCCAACGGGAAGATCGACCGCAAGGCGCTGCCCGAGCCGACATCGGTGTTCGGCACCGGCGAGGTCGAGCCTCCCGGCACCGAGGCGCAGCATCTGGTGGCCGAGTTGTTCACCGGCCTGCTGGGCCGGCCGGTCACGAACATCCACGACGACTTCTTCAGCCTGGGCGGGCATTCCCTGCTGGCCACGCGGCTGGTCAGCCGCCTCAACGCGCTCACCGGAGCGTCGCTCCCGCTGCGGGTGGTCTTCGAGCATCCCACCATCGCCGGATTGGCGGAGTTTCTGCCCGAGCCGGCGAGCGGGCCGGTGCGGCCGGCGGCCATCCCCAGGCTGCGCCGGACACTCGGCCGTGCCGGGGCGGCGAGCGGCGTCCCGAGCGACTGACACGGCGATGAGGACCCGGTGACCCGGGCGAGCGTGGGGGCGGATCCCGGAGACGCGAGCCCGGGGGAGCCGAGGGAGCGGGCGATCAGGCCCGGTCAGGCCCGATTCAGGCCAAGGCGTGGGTCAGGACCACAGGATCGTGCACGCCCAGTGCATTCCGCGGCCGTTCGTGGCCAGCGCCACGTAGTCACCCAGGCCCAGCTCCCCTGAGGCGTGCAGGTTGCCCAGCTCGAACAGGTGGTCGGCGGCACCGAAATGCCCGTGCTGCCGGGCGCCGCGGATGTTCGTACGGGACGTCGGCACACCGATCAGATCGGCCTGGGCGGCGATGACACGAGGATTGTCGTTGAGCAGGAGGAGCCACGCGAGGTCGTCCTCCGTGATACCGGCCTGCTTGCAGGCGCGGTGGACGGCACGGGCCGTACGGTCGTTGATCTCGTCCGCGAAGGCGGCCATGCGGTCGGAGTCGTACTGGAAGTGCTCCATGATCTGCCAGGCGTCCCGGACCTTGGGAGGCGGCGTGCCGGGCCCGAAGGGTTTCGCCCCGCCGCCGTCGTCGAGGCGGAAGAAGTCGGCGTAGCGTCCGTCCGTCTCGGCGTACGACGTGCGCCAGCGCAGTGACGCGGCGTTGCGGCTGGCCACGGCCGCCGCCGCGCCGTCGGAGAACAGCAGCGAGTGGGTGTCCAGGCGGTTCCAGTACGCCTCGGTGGTGCGGTTGGCGCCGATGACCAGCGCGGTGTCGTAGGACAGGTGGGTGGCGAACCGGCCGGCCAGGGTGTCGAAGGCGGTGACGCCGCCCGCGCAGCCCTGGTCCACCAGTACGGCCTCCGCCCAGGAGAGGCCGAGCCGGTGGGCGACCGCGGCCGCCGCGTCCCAGTACAGGTACTCCGCGATGTCTGTGATCGCTAACACCAGGAGGTCGACGTCGCGGGCGGCGACGCCCGCCGCGGCGAGGGCCTGCCCGCCCGCTTCGACGGCGAGATCGGTCAGGCCCATCCCGGGAGCCGCGCGGTGCACGTAGTCGTAGCCGTACGCGAGCACCCGCGCGACGTCCTCGGTGTAATCCGCGACCACATCCTTGACGGGCACTGGCTCGCCCACTTCCGCGGCGAAGGCGATCAGCCCGAACGTCATCAGTCCTCCATCACGCCGTCAGGCGACCAGCTGGTCGAGCCGGTCCGGCTCGCGGAGGTTGTCCGCGACCGCTCGCAGGAAGGCCACCGCTTCGGCGCCGTTCACGACCCGGTGGTCATAGGCGAGGCCGAGAACGACGACCGTGGTTGTCGCGAGGACTCCGTCGTGGAGCGCGAGCTGCCGACGTAGCCCGCCGACGGAGAGCATGCACAACTGCGGCCACATGACGATCGGTTGTACGAACACCACATCAGCCTCAGTGTTGATCGAGATGGTGATCGTACCGCCATCGAGCTCGGATGTGGTGAAATCGCCTCCCCGCCACGCTTTCATCCGGAAATCCATCAGGTCGTCGGCGATATCGGTGATCGATCGGCTCGCGCAGTCCCGGATCACGGGCGTGTAGAGGCCGCGTCCCGCGTCGATCGTCACCGCGACATGGGGCGCCTCGGAGACGGCGACCGTCCGGTCGTCCACGAGGCTGCCGAAGAGGTGGCCGAAGCGGTCGTGGGCGGCGGCGACCGCCTTCACCACGGCCTCGGGTACGCCGACCTCGGCGCCGGACTCCTCCGACAGCAGGCGCAGTCTGGCGAGGAGGGCGTCGACCCCCACCTCGACGGCGGTGAAGGCCGCCGGCACCTCCTTGTGGGCCCGGGTCACGACGGCGGCGGTGCCCCGCTGCACCCGGTCGAGCACGTAGGTCCGCCGGTCGGCCGGGGACGACTGGGCGGGCTGGGACGACGGGGCGGGCCGGGAAGGCTCGGCGGCCGGAGCGGCCTGCGCGGGCGCCGCCGATCCCGCACCACGACCGGCGGTCGTGGCCGCCTCGCCGCCCGCTCCACTCCCCGCCGCCGCATGCGCCGGGGGCGCGAGTTCGTGCAGTTCCGCGATGACGGCGCCGACCTCCACCTCGGTGCCGGCGTCGGCCGAGATCCGCAGATATCCGGCCGCCGGGGCCTCGATCTCCTCGACCGCCTTGGATGTCTCCAGTTCGACCAGGGGAGCGCCCGCCTCGACCCTGGCGCCGTCCTCGGCGAGCCAGCAGGTCACCAGGTAGTGCGTGTCGTTGTTGTTCAGCTTCGGCACGACGAAAGGTACGGCGAGCGGTGGGGCGGCATCGACGGGCTCGACAACGGACTCGGCGACCGGCGTCACGACGGGCCCGGCGACGACCGCGGCGCCCGTCGCGATCGTGCCGAGGCGCTCCGCGACGGCCTCGGCGATGTGCCGCTCGCCCAGCAGCACCCGGTCCTCCAGGTGGCGAGCGGCCGGGATGATCGAGTCGGCGGACGACAGCCGCAGCACCGGGGCGCGCAGGCGCGGCCACAGCCGCTCGTACACCAGCGCCGCGATGTCGGAGCCCCAGGTGCCGCCCGCCGTGCTCTCCTCGGCGACGGCCACCAGCGCGGGCCGTTCCAGGACCGGCAGGACGGGCTCGATGTCCACGGGGTACAGGCGCCCGGGGACCAGAAGGTGCGCGGTGACGCCCTGGTCCCGCAGGAGGTGGGCGGCGGCGAGCGCCCGGTGGGCGACGCCGCCGGGGCAGATCAGCACGACGTCGGGGGCCGTGCCGCCCACGGGGGTCACGTGCGCCCAGCCGGACGCGTCCCCGACGAGCGAGTGGCGGAAGTGCTCGTCCACGACCCCGTCGGGGTACGCCCGCCGGGTGTAGAGCACCTTGTCCTCGAAGAGCAGCGCGGGCCCGTGGTCCAGGGCGTGCGCGAGCAGCCCGTACGGATCGTGGAACGGGCTGAGCTCGTACAACGCCAGGTTCGGCATGCCGATGAAGTGCTTCTGCACGCTCTGGCTGTGGGTGGGCCCGTAGCCGCGACGGCCGCCGACCGGGCAGCGGAGCACGACCGGCATGGGCAGCCGCCGGCCGTACATCGTCACCGACTTCGAGATCAGGTTGAGCACCGGGTCGAAGACCAGCGCGGCGAAGTCGCCGAACATGACCTCGGCCACGACCTCGTCACCGGCGAGGGCGAGACCGGCCGCGACGCCCGCGAGGCCGTTCTCGCTGATCGGGGTGGACAGCACGCGGCCGGGATGCCGGTCCGACAGCCCCTTGGTGACCTTGAAGGCGCCGCCGTAGGGATCGGCGACGTCCTCGCCGAGGAGGTGCAGGCCGGGGCGTTCGGCGAACAGCCGGTGCAGCGCGCCGTTCAGGCTCTCCGCGAGCCGGGGCGCGAGCGGTGTCATACCGCGACTCCGCGCGTCCGCAGGGTGTCCCGCAGCGCCCCCACGGAGCGGCACGCGCGGGCCTCGCGCGGGCTCAGCCGCACGCCGTACGCCCGTTCGACGGTGCCGATGATCTGCACGTGGCGCAGGCTGCTCCACTCGGCGGCCGTGGCCGTGCCGGTGTTCTCGTCGACCGTCTCGGCGGGCACGTCGAGGACGCCCGCGACCAGGGTGATCAGTTCGTTCACTGTACGGCTCCCGCCTCGGCCACGTCGGCCCACCGCGACGGCGGGCGTGCCGCCACCTCGGCGGCGATGCGGTCCACCTCGGCGCGGACCCGCTCGTCGATCTCCCGGAAGCGGGGACCGAGGCGCGCCTCCAGCCCCGCCTGCCAGTCGCCTTCCCACAGGGCCGCGACCTCCTCGGCGGGGCGGGTGTCGTCGCCCTTGCTGTGCGGGCCGAGCCGCCGGGTCAGGAACCGTACGACCGCCGGCCCGCCGCCGCCGCGGACCCGCGCGATCACCGGCCCGGCCGCGGCGCGGACGGCCGGGATGTCATGGGTGGCGATCTCGGCGTACTCGACGCCGAAGGCGCGCGCCCGGCCGGCGATGGTCCCGGAGAGGTGCGCGCCGGTGGGGGTGGACTGGGCGATCCCGTTGTCCTCCACGACGACCAGCACCGGCAGCCGCCACAGCGCCGCCATGTTGAGCGCCTCGTACACCGCGCCCTCGCCCCAGGTGCCGTCGCCGACGTAGACGGCGGCGATCCGGCCGGTGCCGGCGCGCCGGTGCCGCAGCGCGACGCCCGTCGCGAGCGCCAGGCCCTCCCCCTGCACGCCGGTGGACAGGAAGCCGGGCCGGTAGAGGTGCTGGCTGCCGCCGACGCCGGCGCAGACCCCGCCCTCCCGGCCCATGATCTCGGCGAGCAGCCCGGCGGCGTCGCCGACGTGGGCCAGGTAGTGGCCGTGACCGCGGTGGTTGCTGACCACGAAGTCGCCGTCGAGCAGCGGGGCCAGCGCCACCGGCACGTACTCCTGCCCGATGCACGTGTGCGTGGTGCCGCTCAGCGCGCCGGCCTCGAACATCCGCAGCAGGGTCCGCTCGAAGTGGCGGATGCGGACCAGCTGCGCCACGTCGTCATCTGACAGACCGGGCACGGCGTCCGGCAGGCCGGGGACGGCGGCGCCCGCCGCGCGGGCCCGGGGGCCTTGGGCCTCGCGCGACGGGCCGAGGGTGCCGGACACGACCTACGTCGCCTTACGCATCCGCATGCCGCCCAGCGAGATCACGTAGTCGTTGGTGGCGGCGTCGTACTTGATGCCGTAGAAGGTCGGGTAGTAGCCGCTGCGCTGGTACTCCTGCGGCTGCCGGATGTCGGACTTGAAGGTGGGCTTGGTCAGCAGCCACTTCCGGGTCGCGAGCGGCTCCTGGAAGATGAGCCTGCCGTCGTGGGAGCCGTAGACGAAGACCTCGCGGAACTCCTCGGCGCTGCCGACCGGCCCGAAGTGCCGCGTCGTGTCGATCCAGTGCAGTCCCATCTGGGGCTTGGTCATCTCCACCGGGTTGCCCGGCTCGGAGATGTAGTCGGGCGCGATGTACTTCTTCTCCGGCACCTTCCCGGCACGGTCGGGGTGGAGCTTGGGGTCGATGTCCATGACCGAGTGGTGGTCGGGCGTGTAGAAGTGGAAGGCGAAGTGCGGCTCGCCGAAGATCTCGGCCGGCTTCCGTCCGTGGCTGTACCAGTTGAGCATCACGTGGTTGAAGACGGTGGCCTTCGCCTGCTTGGGGAACTCCAGGATGGTCTCCGTCGGCGGGACGGTGTCCTCGGTGGGCAGCCCGTCCAGCGCCGTCGCCGACAGGCGCACCCCGACCTCCGTGGGGTTGCCGTCCTGGTCGATGATGACGTACGGCCGCGCGGTGCCGTGGCCCACGGTCTGCGCCTCGCCCGAGTAGGTGGTGGTGTACCACTTGGCGTTGGCGAGGTTCAGGGCGCAACCGCTGGTGAGGGATACCGCGGCGCCGAGCGCCGCGACCACGACGGTGTAGCGCCGCGGCGTCCTGGGGGGTGAGATGTTCATCGGCGAGTCGCCTTCCAGACGGTGACGGGTCGTTCAGTCCTGGGTGCCGTAGACCGAGACGTGCCGGAGGCAGCCCGGCGCATAGTCGGCTTCGGTCCAGTCGGAGTAGCGTTCGAGCAGCCGCAGTCCCGCGTCACCCGCCATCTCGTCGAGCTGCCCGGCGGTGTAGTACCGGAACTTCACGGGGTAGAGCTGGATGCCGTGCGCGGTGAGCAGCACGTTCTGGATGCTCAGCACCTGGTGCCCGGGGTCGCGGAGCGCCGCGCTGAGCACCACGTGGTCGACGTCGAGCAGTGACGTGGCGACGTACTGGTCGTGGGTGAAGCGGGAGTCGTCCACCTCCATCGTCTCCACGACGAGCCGGCCGTCCTCGGTGAGGATCTCCGGGACACGCCGCAGGTACGCGCGCTGCGCCGGTTCCGACAGCAGCGCGCCGAAGGTGCCCTGCGCGAGGACCACGAGCGAGAACTTCCGCCCGAAGTCGATTTCATTCATGTCGCCGACTTCGACGGTCACCTTTTCCGCGCCCGGCTTCGTGCGAAGCTGGTTGGCCATTTCCCGGCTGACTTCCACGCCGAACACCTCGACGCCGGTCCCGGCCAGCGGGATGCCGATCCTTCCCGTCCCGATGCCCGCTTCCAGCACCGGGCCGGTCCCCGCACGGCTACGCAGGAACTCCACGATGGCGGCCACTTCCGCCGGGTCGTCGTTCACGACGTCGAACACGGAGGCGATGGCATCGCCATACGATTCGGCTGAATAATTTCGCATGGCCCGCCTCCGGCAGTTTTCCGACGCTTTTTATGTGCAATTCATTGTCGGAAAAGCGGCTCTCACGTTTCTCTCCGCGTGATACCGGCGGTCTCGTTCTGGCCGGAGCCGCTCGCCGCGCGGCGCGGCTCGCCGCACCAGCGGCGGAGCACCCCCGCGAGTTCGCCGGAGTCGGCCCGCCCGCCCCACGCCACGTGACCGTCGGGCCGGACGAGGACCACGGGCGGGCATCCCCGGCCGATCGGCTCCGCGAGGGTCGCGGTGACGACCCGGTCGGTCCAGCCGTCCAGCTCGACGGCGACGCCCGGAGGGCCGGCCAGCACGAACCGGCCGTCCCGGAACCGCTCGAACAGCCGCGAGCCGTCGGTCAGCGGCCGGTCGGGGACCCGCCGCCCGGCCCAGGGCCCGCCGTCGCCCGGCGGGTAGCGCAGCGTGAGCCCGGACAGGTGCTCCAGGTTCACCCGCTGGATCGCGCGGACGCGTACGAGCTTCGTGACGATCCCGCGGACCAGCCGTGCGGCCACGCCGTTCGAGGTCTCGAAGCGGAAGGAGAGGTCGGTCTTGCGCAGGGTCGCCGCGGCGATCGGGTAGCGCTCGTCCTCGTAGCTGTCCAGGAGGCCCGGCGGGGCCCAGCCGTCGAGCTCCGCGCGGAGCTTCCAGCCGAGGTTGAACGCGTCCTGGATGCCCGTCTGCAGGCCCTGGCCGCCGGAGGGGATGTGCGTGTGGGCGGCGTCCCCGGCCAGCAGCACCCGGCCGACGCGGTAGCGCCGGGCGTGGCGCTGCGAGCTGCGGAACCGCGACAGCCAGATCGGGTCGTACGGCTCGACGTCGATGCCGAGGATGCCCGCGCAGCTCTCCCGCAGGTCCGCCGGGGTCACCGGCAGCGAGGCCGGGACGTGCATCTTCTCGTGGTCGAACACGATGACCCGGTAGGTGTCGTCCCTGAAGGGGAACAGCGCCACCATGCCCCGGCGGGTGATGCGGGCGTAGGCGGGCGGCGACGGCGGGTTGCGCAGCCGCATGTCGCCCATCATGACCGACACGTCGTAGTTCCAGCCCTCGAAGTCGACGCCGATCGCCTCGCGCACGCTGCTGTTCACGCCGTCGCAGCCGACGACGTAGTCGGCGCGCTCGGTCGTCACCACGCCGTCCGGGCCGCGTACGTCGACCTCGGCGGACTCCGCGTCCTGGCGCAGGCCGACCACCTCGGCGCCGGTGCGGACCACCGCGCCGGCCTGCTCGGCGGCGGCCTGCAGCGCGGCCTCGGTGCGGTGCTGCGGCACGACCAGGCTGTACGGGAACGGCGTGTCGAGCAGGCCGTAGTCGAGGTAGCCGTTCCGGTCGCCCACCGGGGGGTGCGGGCAGGGGCGGCCGTCGGCCAGCAGCCCGGCGACCCGGCCGCGCATGTCGAGCAACTCCATCGTGCGGGGTTCCACGGTGAAGGCCCGGGACAGGGCGGCGCGGCTCGACCGCTTCTCCACCACGAGGCAGTCGACACCGCCCGCCGCCAGCTCGCCGGCCAGCGCCAGCCCGGAGGGGCCGGCGCCGACGATGATCACACGTGACACTGTCGACTCCTCGTTGGCGGGGCGGGGCGGTAGTGCGTCCGCATGTCCGGGGACGTCCGCAGCAGCTCGGCCAGCGGGCCCGCGGCGACGACCCGGCCGTCCTTCAGCAGCAGCACCTGGTCGGCCCGCTCCAGCAGGGCGGGCCGGTGGGAGACGGCGAGGCAGGTCGCCGACGTGGCGAAGATGCGCCGCCACAGCTCCTGCTCGGTCTCCACGTCGAGGGCGCTGGACAGGTCGTCCATGACCAGCAGCGCGCTGTCGCGGGCGAACATCCGGGCGGCCGCCGTGCGCTGCGCCTGCCCGCCGGAGAGGCGCACGCCGCGTACGCCGATCTCCGTGTCGAGCCCGCCGCCGAGCCGCTCCAGGTCCGGGCCGAGCACGGCGAGGGCCGCCGCCCGTTCGACCCGGCCGTCGTCCGGCAGGCCGAGCAGCACGTTCTCCCTGATCGTGCCGGACAGCAGGGAGGGGTTCTGCGGGGTGTAGGCGACGCGCGGCGGCACCATGAAGTCGTCCGGGGCGTCGACCCGCTCGCCGTTCCAGTGGATCTCGCCGTCCTGCGGCGCGTAGAGGCCGAGCACGGTGCGCAGCAGCGTCGTCTTGCCCGACCCCACCGCGCCGGTCACGACGGTGACGGTGCCCGGCCGGATCGTGAAGGACGCCTCGCGCACGCCCCGCCCGGATCCGGGGAAGACGTGCGTCAGCGACCGCACCTCCAGCTCGCGCAGCGGCTCCGGTTCCGGCGGCGCCGTGGTGAGGGACGCGTCCTCGCGCAGGTGCAGCGGGTGGTGCTCGACCAGCGTCCGCGAGGGCGTGCCGGGCAGCATGGCGGCCGCCCGTACGAACGAGACCCGGGCCTGCTGGTAGGTGCGCACGAGGTAGCCCATGAAGGACGTGTAGTCGGCCACCTGCATCAGATAGGTGGAGAACAGCACGAAGTCGCCGGTGGTGAACTCGCCGGAACGCATCCGGCCCGCCGCCAGCAGCAGGATCAGGCCGGAGCCGATGCTCGCGGTGCTGTTGAAGACGGAGTCGATGGCGAGGCTCTGCACCTTGTCACGGATCATCGCGGTCTTGCGCGCCTCGTTGTCGCGGCGCAGCCGGGCGACGACCTCGCGTTCCCGGCCCGCCGCCTTGATCGCGCGGACCGCGGCCACGATCTCCTGGATGGTCCCGGTGACCTGGGCGGTGGCCGCCCTGCTGCGCACCCGGATGCGGTACGCCCGGGCGCGCGCCAGCTGCGCGAGGACCAGGACGACCGCGAGCGGCGCCATGACGACGAGGGTCACCTGGACGTCGACGCTGAGCAGGATCGCCAGCCCGCCGCCCGCGAAGATGAGCCCGGACATCATGTCGAAGCCCCAGCCGCCCATCATCGCGATGGCGTCGCTGTCGTCCCGCAGGGTGGAGATGTTCTCGCCCGCGGCGGCCGGCAGCGGCTGCGCGCCCGGCTTGCGGAACACCAGGGCGAGCAGGTTGCGCTGGATCAGCCCCCGGGCGCGCAGGTACCAGCCCGCCCAGGCCACGGTCGCGCCGACGATCGCGACGCACCGGGCCAGGCCCGCGCCCACCGCGATCGCCACCACCGTCCACACGGTGATCCCGGCGGGCGCCCGGCCCTCCAGGACGTCGAACAGCAGCTTGCCCAGCACGCCGGGCAGCAGCGGCCACAGATGGAAGATCGCCCACGCGGAGGCGGCCAGCAGGTAGCGCCAGGGGCTGTAGGTGATCAGCCGCCAGAGGAACCCCAGCGGGGACGGCTCGGCCGGTCCGTTCATGTGAGCACCTTCCCGACCTGGTAGAGCCGCGCCAGCCGGGAGCCCGGGTCGGCCAGCAGGCCGGCGGTGGCGCCCCGCTCGGCGATCGCGCCGGTGTCCAGCACGATCACCTGGTCCGTACGGCGGATCGTGTCGAGCCGGTGGGCGATCACGATCGCGGTGCGCCCGGCGAGCATCCGGTCGAGCGCGCGTTCCACCTGGGCCTCGGTGACCGGGTCGAGCCTGCTGGACGGCTCGTCGAGCACGACCAGCCCCGGATCGGTCAGGAACACCCGGGCCAGCGCGATGAGCTGCGCCTGCCCGGCCGACAGGGTGCCGGGTGAGATCCGCGAGGACAGCCCGTCGGGCAGCCCCTCCAGCCAGGGCCGCAGCTCCAGCACGTCGAGGATCTCCAGCAGCCGCCGGTCGTCGGCCCGCTCGTCGAAGAAGGTCAGGTTCTCCCGCAGGGTGGCGTCGAAGATCTGCACGTCCTGCGGCACGAAACCGATCCGCGACCGCAGCGACGCCAGGGAGGCCTCGCGGACGTCGACCCCGCCGACCAGCACCCGTCCCCGGCTCGCGTCGTACAGGCGGAACAGCAGGGAGGCGATGGTGGTCTTGCCCGCGCCGGTCCGCCCGACGAGCCCGAGCGTGGTCCCCGCCGGGACGTCGAACGACACCTCGCGCATGACCATGCCGTCCCCGAAGCCGTCCCCGGAGCCGTCGCCGGACTCGTCCCCGGAGTCGTCCCGGCCGTAGCCGAAGCTGACGTGGTCGAACCGGACGGACAGCGGGCCGGAGGGGATGGCCGCGGTCCCGTCGGCGAGGGAGGACCGGTGGGCGAACAGCTCGGCGATGCGCCGCGTCGCGGCCATCGCCTGCTGGAGCGTCTGCACCTGGTGGCGCAGCACCTCCATGGGGGTGTTCAGCATCGCCGCGTACGCGACGATCAGGTAGACGCCGGCCAGGGACACCACGCCGTCGCGGTAGAAGACGCCGCCGTACCCGAAGGCGATCGCCGTGCCGGCGGTGAACGCGATCGAGAGCACGACCCAGATGGCGCTGCCCCAGCCCTCGGCCCTGACCTTCACCGGCAGCCACGCGCGCAGGTGCCGGTGGAAGCGCGCCATGGCGTAGCCGGTGGCGCCGGACGAGCGCAGGTCCTCGGTGGCGAGGGTCGCCTCGCCGACGTAGCCGAAGAACCGGGCGCTCTGCTCCCGGTCGTCCTCCCATTTGAGCCCGGCGATCCCGGCGATCCTCGACAGCGCCAGATAGCTGAGGATCGTGACCGCCGTGAAGGTGAGCCCGACCCGCCAGTCCAGGGTGGCCAGGGCGATCAGGATGCCCAGCACCAGCAGGACGTTGCCGGCGATGTGCACGATCAGGCTGGAGAAGAACTCCGCGACCTGGTTGACGTCGCCGTCGATGCGCTCGATCAGCTCGCCGGGCGGGCGGGACTCGTGGAAGGTCAGGTCGAGCGACAGCACGTGCGCGGTCAGGTCCTCGCGGGCGGCGTTGGTGGCGGTCCACGAGACCCGCTCACTGGCGTACGCCGACACGATGCGGGCGGCCTGCCGCGTCACGGCCACGGCCAGGAACACCCCGGCGATCCCGACGAGCACGCTCTCGGCCCGGCCGAGCTGGACCGACTCGATGAAGTGCGCGGCGATGCGCGGCTCCGCGATCTCCAGGCCGATGGAGAAGACCAGCAGACCGGCCATCACCGCGACGGCCGCCGGCTGCGACCCCACGTAGGCGCGCAGGAGGGAGACGGCGGTCATCGGCGGCCGGGCGGTGCTCACCCGTCCTCCAGTTCGTAGCCGTCGAGGCACCGGTCGGCCAGCGCGGCGTACCGGCCGGGGTCGCCCTCGCGCACGAGGGCGGGCAGGTACACGTGCGGCGCCCCGTGGTAGAAGCGCTCGTACTGGTCGTGCCGCCCGGCGAACTCGCTGCCCACGGCGTCCCAGGCCAGCTTGAACAGCTTGATCCGCGCCTCGGCGTCGTACCCGGGGGACTTCACGTACTTGCCGAGGAGCGCGGCGACCTCCGGGCGCAGCAGGTCGCGGTAGGAGGACGGCAGCTGGATCAGCCCGCCGCCCGCCAGCAGCTTGATCTCGTTGATCACCTTGGGGTAGAGGTCCGGCCCCACGGCGAGCTGGGCGTACGCCGTCTCACGGTGCGGCATGACCGCGTCGGCGCCGGGCACCGGCTCGCACAGCTCCTCGGCGGCGACGACCAGCGCCTTGGCGGTGTTCACCCACGACAGCAGCTTGCCGATCTGCATCCGCACCGGCGGCATGTCGTAGACGTTGTTGGCCTTGGCGACGAGGATGGCAATGCCGGTGAGGAACTCCAGCTTGGTCCAGAACCGGGTGGCGCCGTGGTGGACGAAGCTGACGAACGCCGGGGTCTTCCAGAACTGCGCGTGGCAGGCCTCCGGGTCGCGGTAGGCGAACACCCGCTCCCACGGCACGAACACGTCGTCATAGACCACGAGCGCGTCGTTCTCGTCCAGCCGGCTGGCGAGCGGGTAGTCGAAGACGCTGGTCGCGCGGGCCTCGTAGGAGGTCCGGCTGACGAAGGAGATGCCGGGCGCCGCGACCGGCACCGAGAAGCTCACCGCGTAGTCGGCCTCGCTGGGCGGCATCCGCTGGGTGACGCCGACCAGGATCTCGTCGGCGAGGGCCGCCGCGGTGCCGATCATCTTGGCGCCGCGCACGACGATCCCGTCGTCGCGCTCGGCGACGACCCGCAGGCACAGGTCGTCCTCCATCTGCTCCGACGGCGCCTTCGTGCGGTCGATCTGCGGGTTGACCAGCGTGTGCGCCTGGTAGAGGTCGCCCTCGGCCATCCGCCGCCAGTGCGCGACCAGGTTGGCCGAGCCGTCGAACCCGTCGCGGGCCAGCACGCCCGGCACGGTCGCCATCCCGGCGACCGCCGAGGCCATGTAGTCGGGGGAGCGGCCGAGGAACCCGAACGTCGCCTCCGACCACAGCTTGAACGCCCGGCCCTTGGCCTTGAGCTCGTCCTTCGTACGCGGGATCTGGTAGGCGCGCGACACCGGCCCGTCGACGCCGGGCACCGACGCCGTCAGCGTCTCGGGGTGCTCCGCCGTCAGGTCGTAGAGGTCGGCGATCGAGCGGACCGAACGCCGGAAGGCGGGATGGGTGGTCAGGTCGTCCACCCGCTCGCCGTCCAGCCAGATCGTCCTGCCGTCGCGCAGCGCGTCGAGGTAGTCCTTGCCGGTCCTGGTCATCGTGCCGCCTCCGCCCAGCGCAGCCCTGGTTCCGACGCCGACAGCGGGGGCCCGGCCACGCGCAGGGGCGCCCGTGCCTTCAGCAGCATCTCCTCGAACTCCTCGGCGGGATCGGAGTCGAGCACGATCGCGCCGCCCGCCCCCACCGTCAGGCCCTCGGCGGTGGCCACCGCGGTGCGGATGACGATGTTGAGGTCGGCCGTGCCGTTGTGGCCGAGGAAGCCGATGGCGCCGGAGTAGACGCCGCGCGCCGTCTGCTCCATCTCGTCGAGGATCTCCATCGTGCGCAGCTTGGGCGCGCCGGTCATCGACCCGCCGGGGAAGCACGCCGTGACGCAGCCGATGGCGTCGACGTCCGGGCGGAGCGTGCCCTGGATTGTGGACACGAGCTGGTGGACGGTCGCGTACGTCTCGACCGCCATGTAGCTGGGCACGTGGACGGAGCCGACCTCGCAGACCCGCCCGAGGTCGTTGCGCAGCAGGTCCACGATCATCAGGTTCTCGGCCCTGACCTTGGGATCGGTCGTCAGCCGGGCCCGCAGCCGCAGGTCCTCCCGGCGCCCGCGACCCCGGGCCGCGGTGCCCTTGATCGGTTTCGTCTCCACGGTCCGGTCCGGCCGGATCCGCAGGAACCGCTCGGGGGACGAGCAGAGGACGGCGAAGCCGCCCAGCCGCAGGAAGGCCGCGTACGGCGCGGGGTTGGACGCGCGCTGCGCGAGGTACAGCTCCAGCGGGTCGCCGGTCACGGGCAGCCGGGTCTGCGTGGTCAGGCAGATCTCGTAGCTCTCGCCCTCGCGCAGCTTGCCCCGGCACGCCTCGACGTCGTCCAGGTAGCCGTCCCGGGCGCGGAGCAGGCCGGGCTCGGGGTCGTGGCCGTCTGCGGCGGGCGCGTCCGCTCCCGGTGGCGGCCGCCACCGGGCGAGCCGCCGTTCGGCGCGGGCCAGCCACGACGACGCGGCGGGGTCGTCCGGCGACCGGGTCAGCGCGATGAGATGGGTGGTCCGCTGCTCGTGGTCGACCACCACCAGGCGGGTGGCGGACAGCCACACCGCGTCGGGCGTGGTGGCGCGGTGCCGGCACGGCGAGCCCAGTTCGGCCCTCAGCTCGTAGCCGAAGTAGCCCACGTATCCGCTGGTGAGGTCGAAGGGCACGTCGGGGACGTCGAGGACCGGCTCGGCGAGCCGGGTCCGGAGGGCATCGAAGATCGAATCCGGCCAGGTGACGGTCTCCGGGGCCGGCCCGCTCCGGATCGTGAGCCCCTCGCCGACGGAGTAGCTCAGGATCTCGCCGTCGCGGCCCTCCGGCGCGCCGAGGAAGGAGAACCGCGACAGGCCGGGCTCCACCCGGCTGCTGTCCAGCCAGAACGCGTGCTCCAGGCCGCCGAACAGGTCCGTGAACGCCGCCGCCGTGTCCACCTCGTACGGCACCACGCGGTGCAGCAGCCGCCACGGGCGCACGGCGGCGGGCGGCGCCTCGGGCGCGAGGGGCGCCGGCTGGGCGGACGCCCGTCGCGGCGCCCGCGCCGGGCGCAGTGACCTGCCCTGTTCCGCCAGCGCCTTCGCCGCGAGACGGCCGAAGTTCTCGACCAGTTGCGCGCCGTGCTCGGTCGCGATCGACTCGGGGTGGAACTGCACCCCCCACAGCGGCCGCTCCCGGTGCCGCAGCCCCATGAGCACGCCGTCCTCCGCCCACGCCGTCGGCGTGAGGGTGTCGGGCAGGCCCTCCTCCGGCACGCACAGCGAGTGGTAGCGCACCGCCTGGAAGTCCTGGGGCAGTCCCTGGAAGAGGTCCTCGCCGGTGTGCCGCACGCGGGTCAGGTGACCGTGCCGGGGCCGGGGCGCGGGCACCACGTCGGCTCCCGAGAGCAACGCGATCGCCTGGTGACCGAGGCAGACCCCGAGAAGCGGGACCCTGGTGCGCGCCACCACCTGCCGGACCGCGCCGAGGTCGCGGTCCCGGCCCGGATGGCCGGGGCCGGGGGAGACGACGATCGCGTCGAAATCCTCGATGTCCAGACCGGGCCACGCGGCGTCGTCGTTCGTCACCACCGTCGGCTCCGTGCCGTACACCCGGGCCATCAGCTGAAAGAGGTTGTAGGTGTACGAATCATGGTTGTCGATCAGTAGCGTAAGCATACGGTCCCTCATCTCGACCAGTAAAGCTACGACTTGCATAAACCGCGGCCTGGTCGTGGACAATGCGAAAAGAGCAGGTTGAGAGCGGTCTGAGAGGCGGGCCCGGCGGGCGAGAGCGGATTGATACGGCAATGGATATCCACCGCGAATACGTTCACGACGCCAGAATCCCGGCGACCGGAGAGTCCTATGACCGCCACCGAAATCCCCGTACTCCCCGACCTCAACCACTCGACGGAGCGGGCCAGCGCCGGAAAGCAGCCGGCGACCGCCGACCCGGGTCTCCTCGGGTACCCCGCCTTCGCCACCGCGGCGTTCGCGCTGGCCCTGTTCCTGACCGGTTTCAACCAGGTCACCATCCCCAGCACGCTCGCCGCCCCGCTGCCGATCATGTCCCTCTGCGGCGTGCTCCTCATCGGCGCCACGGTCTGGGCGGCCCGCCGCGGCGACGGCTGGCAGGCGACCATGTTCGGCCTGTTCGGTGCTTTTTGGCTGAGCTTCTCGATGCTCGTGTTCGGCCTCGTCAACAGCTGGTTCGGTCAGCTCCCCGAGCCCGCGCAGCGCGGCGCCCAGGCCAACTTCATCCTGGTCTGGCTCGGGCTCATGACCGTGGTGACCCTCACCACGCTCCGGCTTCCGAAGATCTTCGGGCTGCTGTTCCTCGTCATCGACTTCTCGCTGCTGACGCTGTTCATCGCCGTCAGCGTGGCGCGGCCCGGTGCCGCGGGTGACCCGTGGATCCTCCCCTTCGGCATCATCGCGATTTTCTCGATGCCGCTGATCGGCATGTACCTGTTCGCCAGCACACTGAACAGCTTCCTCGGCGGCAGGCAGTTCCCGGTGGGCAAGCCGTTCAAGAGCTGAAACCGGCTCGAAGTAGTACGGTCTGGAAAAAACGAAACCACTCGATCTGGCGGGCGTCGGAGAAGGCGCCCGCCGAGGTCGGGTAATTCGCTGATTGAGGAGTGGAAAGCGTGACCGTATACAACCGCCGGGGATTCCTGGCCGGCGCGGCGGCGGCCGGGGCCGGCCTGGCCTCGGGGGTCGCCCTGGGCAGCACACCGGCGTCCGCGGGAACCACCGGCACCCGGTGCGTGCCCGAGTTCGGCCCCTTCGTCGTCAAGCCCGGCGATCCCCGCTTCGACAGCATGCGCAGCGGGCACAACATGCGCTTCACCGGCGCCCCCGACCAGGTGACGGTGGTGGGCTCGGCGGAGCAGGTCGTGGACGCGGTCGGCGCGGCCGTGGCGGCGGGCAAGCGGCTGGTCGCCCGCTCCGGCGGCCACTGCATGGAGGACTTCACCACCACCTCCGACATCAAGGCGGTCGTCGACCTGTCCCAGATGACGGCGGTCTACCACGACGCGCGTCGCGGGGCCTTCGCGGTGGAGCCCGGCGCCCTCGTCGGCGAGGTGGCCGAGACCCTCTTCAAGGGCTGGGGCGTGATGATCCCCTTCACCGGTTGCGCGACCGTCGGCATCGGAGGGCACATCCCCGGCGGCGGCTACGGCTTCTTCTCCCGCAAGCACGGCCTCAGCGTCGACCACCTGAACGCGGTCGAGGTCGTCACCGTCGACGCCTCGGGCAGGCCCCGCGTCATCGTCGCCACCGACAGCCCGTCCGACCCCAACCGCGACCTGTTCTGGGCGCACACCGGCGGCGGCGCGGGCAACTTCGGCATCGTCACCCGCTACTGGTTCAGGACGCCGGGCGTGACGTCCACCGACCCCACCAGGCTCCTGCCCCGGATCGGCAACCAGCGGGCCCGCCTGCTGATGTGGTCGTGGGACGCGATGACCGAGCAGGCCTTCACCACCCTGGTCGGCAACTACTGCACCTGGTACCAGAACAACAGCGCACCGGGCAGCCCGGCGGTCAACCTGTGGGGCACGCTCACCACCAACCACCGTTCGGCCGGGACCCTGATGCTGCTGGCGGGCGTGGACGAGTCGGTGTCGGGCGGCCAGGCCCTGCTGGACGCCCACTTCGCCGCCGTCACCTCCGGGGTCGGCGTCGAACCGATGGTCGACGTCCAGGAGACCACCCCCTGGCTCGACCCCCGCAACTGGGTCAGCGACCCCGCGGGCCGCCAGAAGAACAAGACCGCCGACCTGCGCCGCAGCTACACCCCCGCGCAGATCGCGACGCTCTACCGGCATCTCAGCGACGACTCCTACTACAACCCCAACGCCCTGGTGAACATCACCGGCTTCGGCGGGCGGATCAACAGCGTGGCGTCCGGCGCGACCGCCGCCGTCCACCGCGACTCCGTCCTGCGGGTCTACTTCACCGCGGGCGGCTGGAGCAGCTCGTACGAGGACGAGGCCAACATGGCCTGGATCCGGAACCTCTACCGGGAGCTCTACCAGGACACCGGCGGGGTGCCCGTGCCGAACGCCGTCAACGGCGGGGCGTTCATCAACTACCCCGACAGGGACCTGGCCGACCCGGCGTGGAACACCTCCGGCACTCCCTGGCACGCGCTCTACTACCGCGACAACTACCCAAGACTGCAGCGGATCAAGAGGCAGTACGACCCGCGCAACGTCTTCCGGCACGGCCTGTCCATCGGCCTGCCCTCCTAGCACAAAGCACACCACGCGCCCGCGGCGCGAATCCGGAGCCGGAGGATCTCCATGCTCACTCATCCGTCAACCCGGACCGTCCCCGACGGAATCAGGGGCAAGAGCCTGATCGCCCTGTCCGTCGTGGTGGCCTTCTGGGCGCTCATCATGGTCGACGAGATGGTGATCAGCATCTCGCTGGCCGGTATCGGCCAGGCGCTCGAGATGTCCCAGACCCAGCTCTCCTGGGTCGTGAACGCCTACCTCCTCCCGTACGGAGGCCTGCTGCTGCTCGGCGGCAGGGCCGGCGACATCCTCGGCAAGCGCCGGGTGTTCGTCGCCGGCGTCGCCTTCTACACCGCGGGCTGCCTGGTGCGCGCGATCGCTCCGGACGCATGGTTGGTCATCGCCGCCCGGGGGGCCCAGGGCGTGGGCGCGGCGCTGGCCACACCGTGCGTGCTGGCTCTGATCGTCAGCATGTTCGAGGAGGGCCCGCTGCGCCGCCGGGCCATCAGCGCGTACACGATCGCGGGCGGCGCGGGCGCCGCCGTCGGGCTGATGCTGGTGGGGCTGCTCGGCACGATCAGTTCCTGGCGCGTGGTGCTGCTGCCCAGCGCGGTCTTCGGCCTCGTCCTCCTGGTGCTGGGCCCGATGGTGATCGAGGAGACCTCGCGCCGCCCCGGGCGGTTCGACTTCGCGGGTGCGCTGAGCGCCACCCTGGGCGTCGTCGCGATCGTCTACGGGCTCACCACCTCGCAGGGCGGCGACTGGCTCAACGGCTGGGTCATCGGCTCCGTCGTGGCCGGCCTGGTGCTTCTCGGGCTGTTCGTGCTGATCAGCCGCCGGGCCAGGCAGCCGCTGCTCGACCTCGGGCTGTTCACCGACCGGAGCCGCGTCGGGGCCTATCTGGTGCTGATGATCACGCCGGGCGCGCAGATCGGCCTGTTCTTCTACCTGAGCCAGTACTTCCAGATCGTCCTCGGCTACGACACCCTGACCACCGCGTTCGCCTTCCTGGCCGTCTCCGTCGGCATGACCGGCGCGGCGAGCCTCGCCGTCCGCCTCGAACCCAGGATCGGCGGACGGATGGTCGTGCTGATCGGCGCGGTGCTGCTGCTGATCTCCAACGCCTGGCTGCTGCGGATGGACATCGGCGACGGCTACTGGACCGGTGTGCTGCCCTCGCTGGTGCTCGTCGGGGCCGGGGTCGCCATGGCGATCATCCCCGCGTTCAGCCGCGCCACCTCGGGCGTGGAGAGCGAGGACGCCGGCGCGGCCTCCAGCGTGGTGAGCATGGTCCAGAACGTCGGGTCCTCCCTCGCCCTCGCCGTGATCGTGGTCATCGCCACCGCGGCGAGCACCCGCGCCACCGAGCACCCGCCGGCCGGTCTGTCCAAGGCCGCCCTCGACGGGTACGTGTTCAGTCAGGGCATGCAGGCGACCTTCCTGACAGGTGCGGGCTTCGCCGTGGCGGCGCTGCTCGCCGCCCTGCTCATCGGCAGGTCCCGGACCTCCTGAGAGCCCGAGATGATGAGCTACCGGGAACCGCTTGAGGAGACCAGGCTCCTGGAGTCGTTCGCGAACACGATCGACGTCGAACGCGGCGCCGACCTCCTGGAGAGCGTGGAGGGCATGCGCGCCTGGCTGGCCGCGCAGGGGCTGCCCGCCCACGTCACGCCGCACGACCTGGCCCGCGCCCGCACCCTGCGGCAGGGCCTGCGGGCCCGGCTGCTCGCCGACGGCGAGCAGCCGGACCGCCGGTCAATGGCCGCGGCGCACGCCGTCCTGGACGGCCTCGCGCTCCGCTCCGACGACCCGCTCGCCGCCATCGCCCGGGCCTGGCTCGCCACCACCGCCGGCGGGGAGTGGCCGCGCCTGAAGCGCTGCCCCGACCGGCGGTGCGGCTGGGTCTTCTGGGACGGCTCACGCGACGGCACCCGCACCCGGTGCTCCCGCCCGCCCGCTGCGTCCCCGGGCGCCTCCCCGGGCCCGTCCGGGAGCGCGGTGCTCACGGTGCTGAGAGGCCGCCCATGAGACGCCCGAAAGCCGTCACGACCACAACCAGGACCACGACCAAGCGACGCCGTCCCAGGCCCGCCGACCTGGACCTGCGCACCCCCTCCGGCCGCGCCCTGCCCTACTGACCGCGCAGCTTATAGGACTACAGTTATATAAACTGTGGTCCTATAAGCAGGAGCAGGTGTGGACAAGCCGGCCGACATGTTCGACCGTGACTACGAGTGGGCGGCGTTGCGACGGTTCATCACCGACGAGCAGCCCGGCGCCACCCTAGGCGTGGTCTCCGGCCGGCGCCGCCAGGGCAAGACCTTCCTGCTGGACGCCGCCTGCCGTGCCGCGGGCGGCTTCTACTTCGCCGCGACCGAGGCGGCGAACGCCGAGTCCCTGCGCCGGTTGAGCGCCGCGCTCACCGCCCACGTCCGGCCCGCCGTCCCCTATCACTTCGCCGACTGGTCGGAGGCTTTGGACGCGCTGCTCGCCCTCGGCGCCGAGCGGCCGATCCCCGTCGTCATCGACGAGTTCCCCTACCTCGCGCGGGCCAACCCGGAACTGCCGTCCCTTCTCCAGGAGGCGTTCCGGCCCATGCGGGATCAGCGGACCCGCTCGCGCACCCGGTTGCTGCTGTGCGGGTCGGCCCTCTCCTTCATGGGCCGGCTGCTGTCCGGCAACGCCCCGCTGCGCGGACGTGCGGGGCTGGAGATGCTCGTCCGCCCACTGGACCACCGCCTCGCCGCCGAGTTCTGGGAGATCTCCGATCCCGCGCTGGCCCTGAAGGTCAACGCGGTCGTCGGCGGCACCCCCGCCTATCGTCGCGAGTTCGCGCGCGGTGACACGCCGTCGGGACCGGAGGACTTCGACGACTGGGTGATCCGCACCGTGCTCAACCCAGAGACGCCTCTCTTCCGGGAGGCCCGCTACCTCCTCGCCGAGGAGCCCGACCTGCGCGACAGCGCCCTGTACCTGTCCGTCCTGGCGGCCGTCGCCGACGGCAACGCGACGCGCGGGGGAGTGGCCGGCTATCTGGAGCGCAGGGCGACGGACATCGCGCATCCGATCAACGTGCTGGAGAACGCCGGCCTGCTGCACCGCGACGCGGACGCGTTCCGGGACAACCGCGCCACCTACCGCATCTCCGAGCCGTTGATCCGCTTCTACCACGCCATCATGCGCCCGGTCTGGGACCAGCTGGAGCGGCCCGGCAGCGCCGGACGGGTCTGGCAGGCCAGCCGCGGCCGCTTCGTCAGCAACGTCCTGGGCCCCCACTTCGAGCAGATCTGCCGCGACTGGGCGCTGCACCATGCCGATCCCGACCTGTTCGGCGGTCTGCCCGCCCGCGTCGGTCACGGGGTGGTCCACGACCCCAAGGCCAGGACCGGCCACGAGGTCGACGTGGCCGTGGTCGGCATCGCCGACGGCGGCAAGGCGCCGCTGCTGGCCATCGGCGAAGCGAAGTGGAACGACACGATGGGAGCCGCCCACATCGAACGGCTCCGGCACCTCCGCGACCTGATCGCCCGGACGGGCCGCTACGACACCACGGACACCCGACTCCTCTGCTTCAGCGGCACCGGGTTCAACGACAAGGCGCGTGCCGCCACGGCCGCGTCCCCCGACGTCCACCTCGTCGACCTGCCGGCCCTGTACGGCCGGAGCTGACCCGGCTCGGCCCGGCGTGACCGGGTCTGGGCGCGCCCACCGCGAGTTCCTACATCGGTAGGGTCCCGTGGGTAGGACGCCGGTGAGAGGAAGCGTGAGTGTGGTGGAGCGGGCCGACGGGGCGGGGCTGCACGAGGTGGGGCCGGGGATCTTCGCCTGGGTGCAGCCGGACGGCACCTGGTGGGTGAACAACGCCGGAGCCGTGGCAGGCGACGGCGGCGTGCTGATCGTCGACACCTGCGCGACCGAGGGGCGCACCCGGCGGTTCCTCGGCGCGGTCGCCGAGGCGACCGGCGACGCCCCGGTCCGGATGGCGGTGAACACCCACCAGCACGGGGACCACTGCTACGGAAACAGCCTGCTCCCGGACGACACGGTCGTCTTCGGGCACGCGGCGATGCGAGAGGCGTTGCTGGCCGATCCGATCATCGACGGCTGCCCGCCGGCCTGGACGCCGGTGCCCGACTGGGGACACGTGACGCGCCGCCCGCCGTCGGTGGTGTTCACCTCCGAGCTGACCGTCCATCTCGGGGCGCGCCGCGTCGAGTTGCGGCACCCCGGCCACGCCGCCCACACCCCCGGGGACGTGGTGGCGTGGCTTCCCGGAGAACGGGTGCTGTTCGCCGGGGACCTGCTGTTCAACGGGCTCACGCCGCTGGTGCTGATGGGCTCGCTTGAGGGCGCGTTGCGGTCGCTGGACTGGCTGGCGGCCTTCGAGCCCGAGCACGTCGTGCCGGGACACGGGCCGCTCGCCACCGCCTCCGAGCTGCCGGAGGTCCTGGCCGCGCACGAGCGGTACTACCGGTTCGTCCTCGACACCGCCCGGGCTGGACGTGAGAACGGGCTCACCCCTCTGGCCGCCGCGCAGGCGGCCGACCTGGGCGAGTTCGCCGGATGGGCGGACGCCGAGCGCCTGGTGCTCAACCTGCACCGTGCCTACGGCGAGGCCGAAGGCGGCGAGGTGGATCTCCTCGCCGCCTTGGGCGACGCCATGACCTGGCACGGCGGGCCGCTGCCCACGTCAGTCTGACGCGGGCGTCACGACCAGCCCTGCAGGCCGGCTCCGTACGGATAGAGGGGGTTGCCGTAAGTGGTGGGGACGGTCTGGCCCGCGTCGATGCGGGCCCGGATCTCCGACCGCTGGGCGGCGGTCGCGCCCAGGTCGTAGGGGAGGTTCCAGTCCTCGACGGCGTCGGCGAGCACGTCGCCGCCGCCCGGCTTGAGGATCTGGTCGAGGCCGCGTGGGAGCTGCCACGGCAGGCGTCCGCGCGGTGTGTAGTCGCCGAACAGGAGGCTCGCCGTGGCCGGGCCGACCTCCTCACCGCCCCGGTACGTCACCACGATGGCGTCGGCCAGGCCGTTCCACTCGCTGATGACGATGGGCCGGGGGAGGGTCAGCACGATGACCACCGGAACGCCCTGGTTCTTGAAGTTCTGGATGACGGCGAGCTGGTCGGCGGGCAACTGGGGTTGCTCCTTCACCCAGGCGGTGGCGTGCGTGTAGGTCGGCTCGCCGACCGCCACGATCGCGAGCTTGGGCGAAGGACCGGTGTCCTGGTAGACGTTGACGCCCGCGGTGGCCGCCCGCGCCTTGACCGCGTCCAGCAACGTCTGCGAGCCGTACTCCTGGTGGAAGAAGCTCGTCCAGATGCAGCAGGCCGATCCGTCGGTGGCCCGCGGACCGGCGACCACGACGTTGTCGCCTGCCTTGAGCTTCACCGGCAGCACGCCGTTGTTCTTGAGCAGCGTGATGGACTCCCGGGCGGCCTGGTTGGCGAGCGCGACGTACGACGGCTGGTGGAAGCGGTAGGGACCGTTCACCGGGTCGCCGTACGGGTGCTCGAACACGCCGAGCGTGAACTTCAGGCGCAGGATCCGGGTCACCGCGTCGTTGATCCGCGCGATCGGGACACCTGCGAGGAAGGTCGCCATCGTGAACCCGGTGGCTCCGGGGTCGGCCCCGCCCATCACGTCGGAGCCGGCGTTCGCGGCCTTGACCCAGACCGAGGACGGCAGCCAGTCGGTGGTGATGAGGCCGGTGTAGCCGAGGTTGCTCCTCAGGTAG
The DNA here is from genome assembly GCF_014161435.1 of Microbispora sp. H10949. NCBI lineage: Bacteria > Bacillati > Actinomycetota > Actinomycetes > Streptosporangiales > Streptosporangiaceae > Microbispora > Microbispora sp. H10949. The sequence continues at coordinate 23,882 of NZ_JABBWZ010000010.1, forward strand.
TCGAGGATCGGCTTGCTGTCGCCCGCGCCCGAGCCGCCCGGGTCGAGGTAGGAGCTCCCGGCGTAGCCCGGCATGATGTTGACGGCGCCGGCCTCCATCGCGGCCCTGAACGGGATCATGTGGTACTTGATCGTCACCGCGTCGTAGGTGATCCCCGCCTCGCCGCCCGCGCCCTCGCCCGGCCAGTGCTTGACGGTCGCCAGCACGGAGGCGGGGTTGAGCTCGGGGCCGCCCTGCAGCCCGGCCACCAGCGCGCGGACCTGGGCGGCGGCGACGTCGGCGTTCTCGCCGTTGCCCTCTTGGATGCGGGGGTAGAGGACCTTGGTGCCGACCTCGGCGAGCGGGCCGAGCACGCCACGCGCCCCGACCTCCAGCTCCTCGCGGCGCTGCATGTCGCCGAGCTTGTAGTCGAGCGCGTAGTCCTTGCCCGCCGCGAGCGCGCTCTGCAGGGGATAGGTGGTCTGGTATCCGGCGATGGTGTCGCCCGCCGAGACCGGCGGGATACCGAGCCGGGTCCCGGACGCGCCCAGCAGGACGGCGTGCAGGTCGTTCGGCAACGCCGGGCCGAAGTGCCAGCCCGAGAGCGGGTAGGTCTGGGCGTTGTAGAACATCTGGTACGCCTTCTCCTCGGGGGTCATCCTGCCGAGAAGGTCGTTGACGCGGGTTTCGACGGGCAGCCGCCAGTTCTCGTACGGCTCGATCGTGCCGTTCTTGTTGAGGTCGCGGGCGCCGTTGACGATCGGGACGCCGTCGGCGACCTGCTCGATGTCGGGCAGGTAGAGGCTGAAGGCGCGGATGTTCGACGTCGTCCTCGCGCCCGACTGGCTCACCGCGACGACGTACCACCTGTACGTCCACCGGTCGGGGATGTCCCAGGTGGGCGTGTAGCTCGTGCCGGTCGGCTCGGCGACCTTGGTGTAGAGGTCGATCAGGTTGCCCGAGGCGGTGAAGTCGTAGTCGGTGCGGCTGACGTTCAGCCAGACCTCGTAGCGCACCGCGCCGGAGACGGCCGCCCAGGAGAGCGCGGGCCGCCGGGTGTCGGTGATCATGGCCTTGTCGGCGGGGGCGGACAGCGCGAACTGGCCGGTGGTCGCCGGGGCCTTGGTGGGCGGGGACAGCAGGGGAGCGGTCGTCGCCGCCGTGTCCACGGTGCCGAAGACCTGGAACTCCCACAGCGAGTATCCGTAGCCCGTCGCGCGGGCCGTGCCGACGAAGCGGACGTAGCGGCCGTCGCCGGTGACGCTCAGGTTCTCCACGCCGCCCTTGCCGCTGGTCGTGGTGTGGATCGGCGTCCACGAGGTGCCGTTGGCGGACACCTCGATCCGGTAAGCCGTGGCGTACGCGGACTCCCAGTTGAGCGTGACACCGGTGACGTGCCCGGCGCCGCCGAGGTCGACCCGCAGCCACTGGTCGTCGGAGTACTGGCTCGACCAGCGGGTCGTCGTCCGCCCGTCGAGCGCCGCCGCCGGAGCGTTGCCGCCCTCCCAGGACGAGGCCGTCACCTGCTTGTACGCCGAGATCGGCGTCCCGCTCGGCGGCGGGTCGGTGGTGCCGCCGCTGGTGTGGACGCCGAACTCCCACAGGGAGTAGCCGTAGCCGGTGGCGCGGGCGGTGCCGTAGAGGCGGACGTAGCGGCCCGAGCCGGTGACGTCGAGGGTCTGCGTGCCGCCGGTGCCGGTGGTCGTGCTGTAGACGTCGGTCCAGGTGGTGGCGTTGTCGGACACCTGGATCCTGAAGGCCGTGGCGTAGGCCGCCTCCCACGTCAGGACGACCTTGCAGATCGTCCTGGCCGACCCGAGGTCCACCTGGAGCCACTGCGGGTCGGCGGCGGCGCTGGACCAGCGGGTGCCGGGGTCGCCGTCCACGGCCGCGGACGCGGGCGTCCCGGCGTTCTCGGTGGATGAAGCGGTCGCGGGCCGGTTCAGCGCGCTGTTGGGGCCGGTGCAGCCCGAGGACGTGCCGGTGGTGCCGTAGACCTGGAACTCCCACAGGGAGTAGCCGTAGCCGGTGGCGCGGGCGGTGCCGTAGACCCGGACGTACCGGCCGGAGCCGGTCACGTTGAGGTTCTGTACGCCGCCGGTGCCGGTGGTCGTGGAGTAGACGTCGGTCCAGGTGGCGGCGTCGGCCGACACCTGGATCTTGAACGAGGTGGCGTAGGCGGCCTCCCAGTTCAGGGTGACCTGGCTCAGCGTCGCCGTTGTGCCGAGGTCCACCTGGAGCCACTGCGGGTCGCCGAACGCGCTGGACCAGCGGGTGCCGGTGTTCCCGTCGACGGCGGCCGACGCCGGTGTGCCGGCGTTCTCCGTGGACGAGGCCGTCGCGGTCCTGCCCTGCGACAGCAGGACGGGCGCGGCGTGGGCGGGCCCGGCGACGACGCTCGCGAGCAGCGCCAGCGCCAGCGCCAGGACGAGAGGGAGCCCGCGCCGGAGCGGAAGGGTGTGCTTCATGGCGTCTCCTCCCTGCGCTACCAGCCGACCGCGACCAGCAGCCACTGCGGGTCGCCGTGCGAGATGAACGAGGACCGGCCCGCGTAGTCGTCGTAGGGGAAGCCGTAGGCGAGCTTGCCGATGGCGTGGTCGTGCCAGAACTTCGCGTAGTAGTTCGCCGGGGCGGCCTTGTAGTAGTTCGCCGCGTCCGACTGCTGGGCGTCGGACAGCCCGGCGACGTGCCGGTTCAGCGCCGCGCACATCTTCGGGGCCTCGGCGAGCGGTCCCGCGCACCCGGTGACCTGCGAGGTCGTCGCCGTCACGCCCTGCTGGGCGGCATAGCCGGTGAAGTAGTTCGCGTACGCCCCGCCGGGCTGGAAGATCGACGCGCTGCCCGGGGCCGGGATGCGGTACGGCGCCTGCACCTGGGCCAGTTGCTTGAACTCGGCGGGCACCTCGTCGATGAACCGCTGGAAGGTCGCCGCGCGGGACTCGGCGAAGGTGGCGTAGTCCTCGCCGACCGCCACGTCGTAGCCGTCGCGGGCGTGCAGGCGCATCGCGAGCTTCAGGCCGAACGCGTCCACCCGTGTCGTGTTGCCGTTGAAGACCGAAGGCCCGACGGTGAACTCGATGAAGTCGTAGTACTGACTGTTGGGGGAGCCGAGGTAGAAGTACATCCGGCCCGCCGTGTTGGCCGGCATGTCGAAGTAGGGCTGCTCGGCGATGGAGTGGACCTGGCCGTTGTAGCTCCAGTAGACCTGCGAGTCGGGGTACTGGCCGTTGGTCCGGTTGAGAATCTTGACCATGACGACGTTCCTGGCCGCCGGGATGCTCGCGGTGTCGCCCCAGAAGGCGTCGGGCGGCGGTGTCGTCGGGTCGGTCGAGCCGCCCGTGGTGTTCACGGTGAAGCTCCACAGCGAGTAGCCGTACGCGGTGGCGCGGGCGGTGCCGTAGAGGCGGACGTAGCGGCCCGAGCCGGTGACGTCGAGAGTCTGCGTGCCGCCGGTGCCGGTGGTCGTGCTGTAGACGTCGGTCCAGGTGGTGGCGTTGTCGGACACCTGGATCCTGAAGGCCGTGGCGTAGGCCGCCTCCCACGTCAGGACGACCTTGCAGATCGTCTTGACGGAGCCGAGGTCCACCTGGAGCCACTGCGGGTCGCCGAACGCGCTGGACCACCGGGTGCCGGTGTTCCCGTCGACGGCGGCCGACGCGGGGGTGGACGCGTTCTCGGCGGACGAGGCGGTCGCGGGCCTGCCCTGGGCCGCGTCGGCCGTGCCGCACCCGCTGCTCGACGTGGTGCCGTAGACCTGGAACTCCCACAGGGAGTAGCCGTACGCGGTGGCGCGGGCGGTGCCGTAGACCCGGACGTACCGCCCCGAACCGGTCACGGCGAGGGTCTGTGTGCCGCCCGTACCGCTCGTGGTGGAGTAGACGTCGGTCCAGGCCGAACCGTCGGCCGACACCTGGATTTTGAACGACCTGGCGTAGGCGGCCTCCCAGTTCAGGGTGACCTGGCTCAGCGTCGCCGTTGTGCCGAGGTCCACCTGGAGCCACTGCGGGTCGCCGAACGCGCTGGACCACCGGGTGCCGGTGTTCCCGTCGACGGCGGCGGACGCGAGGGTGGACGCGTTCTCGGTGGACGAGGCGGTCGCGGCCTTGCCCTGCGACAGCAGGACGGGCGCGGCGTGCGCCGGCCCGGACCCGGCCGTCGCCGCGACGACGCAGGCCACGACCAGGACCAGCGCGCTGAGCACGGCCGTCAGAGCGCGGCGCGTGCGATGGATCGTCGAACGCTTTCGCATGATGGCGATCTCTCTTCGGGGGGTGAACGGGGAGAGCTCTGACCAGAGAATGATCGCCTTCGAAACTTAGGTCAATACTTGAATTTAGTATGCGATGGAATGATCTTGACTCCCTTGGAAAGCAGCGGGTAAACCACCGGGTCGTACGAGGCCGGGGCCGGCCGGCTGGTCGGCCGGCCGGCCCCGGGTTGTGCTCAGCGGCAGCCGGCCGCGGTGTAGGCCGCGTCGTAGGACGTGGCGACCTGCTTGCCGCCGATCGTCGCGGTGCCCTTGACGGTTACCGTGCCGGCGTCGATCTGGGCGGCCCGGGTGTTGAAGGACTGGTAGGCCTGCTTGCCCGGGGCCACGTCGGCCACGGTCTTGGAACCGTACGGAGTGGTCAGCTCCACGGTCGCCGGCACATCACCGTTGTTGACGGCCGTGACCGCCAGGTACGCCGAGGTGCCGATGCAGCGGGAGGAGGCCGTCACGGTCAGCTCGACCTTCGGAGAGCCGTCCTTGCCGCGGACGAGGGTGAAGTCGTCCACGTCGAAGTCGGCCCCGGTGAACACCAGGTAGAGCTTCACGCTCCCGGAGGGGACGTTCGTGAGCTCCGTGGAGACGTCCGCGTACGATTCCCAGCCACCGGTGTTCGGCACGGTGACGCTGCCGAGCACCGGGCCGGTCGGAGAGCCGGTCCGGATCTCGAAGCCGCCGCTCGGGGTGGGCGAGGCCACCCGGGCGGTGAACCGGGTGACGCCGGTGAGGTCCACGCCGTCGTACGCCGCCCAGTCGCCGGGGTTGACGTACCCGAGCACGGTGCCGCCGTGCGCGGGGGCGTGGGGGTAGGTGTCGACGCCGTTCGCCTCGGTCCAGCTCTCGGCCTGGACGGTGACGTCGCCCTGCGCCGGGTCGAGCTCCTTGACCCGGATGTTCCGGAACGCCACCTCGTCGCCGTCGCCGTGGTTCTGGATGCCCACGTAGCCCTGCTGGAGGGACCGCTTCGGGTCGGTGTTGACGAAGTCGTTGATCTTCACGCCGTTCAGGAAGATCTGCAGGCGCTCGCCCTCCACCCGGAGCTCGTAGGTGTTCCACTGCCCCGGCGGGTTGAGCGCGGCGTCACGGGCCTTGAGGTCCGCCGACTGGAAGCCGTAGACCGACCCGGTCGTCTTCTCCGGGGCGTCCGTGGCGTCGATCTGGATCTCGTAGCCGTTGTCGACCGCCGACCACGGGTCGTCGGAGGCGGGGAAGCCCACGAAGACGCCCGCGTTGTCGTCGCCGCGCATCTTCCAGTCGAGCTTGAGCGAGTAGGAGTGGAACTCCTTCGCCTTGTACCAGAACAGCCCCAGGCCGCCGTGCGAGGTCAGGGTGCCGTCGGCGTTCGTGAATCCGCCGGGCCCGGCCTGCTGCCAGCCGGTGGTGTCGCCGTCGTAGAGCGTCGTGTAGCCGGTCTCGGGACGGCAGTCGGCCTTGAGGTCGCCCATGGCGTACCTGATGCCGCCGAGCAGGTGCTGCCGGAACTCCGGCTCGGAGAACGAGGACGCCGTGTGCCCGCCGCCCGTGTAGAACGACCGGCCGCCCTGATACTCCTTGCACCAGGCGATCGGGTGGTCCTCGCCCATCTTGCCGCCCGAGTACGACTTCTCGTCGAGCGAGGCCAGCACGTGGGCGGTGGTGCGGGCGTTGGAGCGGTAGTCGTACCACTCGTCGGTGCGGGTCCACGTCGGCCCGAGGTGGGCGGTCGCCGGGTGGGCCCGGTCCTCCACCTTCACGGTCGCCTGCTGGACGGCGGGGTGCGAGGCGAACCACGCCCCGACCAGGCCGCCGTAGAACGGCCAGTCATACTCGGTGTCGGCCGCCGCGTGGATGCCCACGTAGCCGCCGCCCGCCTTGACGTACGACTCGAAGGCCGCCTGCTGGGCGTCGTTCAGCACGTCGCCCGTGGTGCTGAGGAACACCACGGCCTTGTACTTGGCCAGGTTCTGGGCGGTGAAGACGGCCGGGTCCTCGGTCGCGGTGACCTTGAAGCCCAGGTCCTTGATGGCCTGGATGCCGGCCGGGATCGAGTCGTGCCGGAAGCCGGCCGTACGCGAGAAGACCAGGACCTCGCCCTCGGCGCCGCCGCCCGTGGTCGTCGAGGTCGTCCACTTCTGCGCGTTGCCGCCGTCACAGGTCTTGATGACCATCTGTCCGGTGTTCGAGCCGTCGAGGCACTTGCCGGACTGCGGGTTCTTGATCGTGCCGTCCGTCCCGATGGTCCAGACCTGCGCGCCGACATTGGCGACGCAGTCCCAGATCTGCACCCGCGTGCCGTCGGCGGTGCCGCCGTTGGACACGTCGAGGCACTTGCCGAGCGATCGGAGCGTGGAGCCGTCGACGCTCCAGACCTGGGCTCCGGTGCCGTTGCACTGGTAGAGCTGCACGTTGGTGCCGTTGGCCGGGTCGGCGTTCGCGACGTCGAGGCACAGGCCGCCGGCGTTGACGATCGGTCCCGGGCTTCCGCCCGCGGGCGGCTCGGCCGTCAGCGTGAAGTCGTCCACGTCGAACAGCGCGCCGTCGTTGCCCTTGAAGAGCAGGAAGAGCTCGGTCGTCCCCGCCGGGGCGTTCGACAGCGGCGCGGAGACGTCGGTGAACGTCTCCCAGCCTCCGGTGACGGGCACGCTCACCTTGCCCAGCAGGGTGCCGGTCGGCGATCCCGTGCGGACCTCGATGGTGCCGCCCTTCCCGCCGGACGAGACGCGGGCGGCGATTCCCTTGGCCTTGCTCAGCTCGTAGGGCTTGAAGGAGATCCAGTCGCCGTTGTTGACGTCGCCGACGGTCTTGCCGCCGTGCGCCTGCGACTTGCTGATCGGGTTGACGCCCGAGGAGGCCGCGTAGTGCTCGGCCTGGCGGTGCCGCGGCTGCAGGATGTGCTGGGTGTGGGTGGTCAGCCCGCCCTTGTCGGTGTATTCGGCGTCGAACACCGCGAAGATGTTCGCCGCGTCGTCGTGCTCTCCGTCGACCGGGATGGTCAGCTCGCCGGAGCAGCCGTTCTTCGAGCTGATCTGGTGGCCGTGGCTGTCGTGGCCCAGCACGTAGGTCATCTTGACCTTCGTGCAGTCGACGTCGCCGTCCTCGGGATCGGTGACCTTGATCGTGAAGGGGACCGAGTCGCCCCACTGGAACAGGCTGCCCGCCGTGGGCGTCTCGATGGTCACGGTCGGCGCGGTGTTGCCCGCCGTGACGACCACGCTGGCGCTGCCGCTGTTGCCCGCGGGGTCGCGCACCGTGAGCGTCGCGGTGTACGTGCCGTCCTTGTCGTACGTCTTGACCGGATTCGCCTCGGTGGAGGTGGTGCCGTCGCCGAAGTCCCAGGAGTACGTGAGCGTCGCGCCCTCGGGGTCGGCGGAGCCGGCCGAGGAGAACGTGACTGTGAGCGGCGTCCTGCCCGAGGTCTTGTCGGCCTTGGCCACCGCGATCGGGGAACGGTCACGGCCCTTGACGTACTCGAAGCGATACAACGCCGAGTTGGCGTCGCCGTTGAAGTAGCCGGTGCCGTAGTCGAGCACGTACAGCGCGCCGTCCGGGCCGAACGCCAGGTCCATCACCTGCGTGCCGGTCCACGGGAAGTCGGTGATGTCGCCGCGCGTCCCGTCGGCCTGCACGTCGATCGCCTTGATCCACCTGCGGCCGAACTCGCCGGCGAACAGGTGGCCGTCCAGGTCCTGCGGGAACTTGACCGCGGAGTTGAGCGCGGCGTCGTAGTGGTAGACCGGCCCGCCCATGGGGGACTCGGAGCCGCCGCCGAACTCGGGCGGGGAGCCGGCGTCGCCGCCGTACCTGATCCACGCGGGCTGGGCGGGCGGCAGCGTGCGCCGGCCGGTGTTGCGTGGAGAGGCGTTGACCGGGCCGCCGGCACAGTCGTACTTCGCCCCGGAGGGTCCGGAGGGGAAGGTGAACGCGTTGTAGGTCTCGACCGGCGTGTTGGTGCCCGTGCAGTAGGGCCAGCCGTAGTTGCCGGGGCGGGCGACCCGGTTGAACTCGACCTGGCCGCTCGGCCCGCGGTTGGGGTCGGTGCTGCCGGCGTCGGGGCCGTAGTCGCCGACGTAGACGACGCCGGTGGCCTTGTCGACGCTCAGCCGGAACGGGTTGCGGAAGCCCATCGCGTAGATCTCGGGCCGGGTGTTCGGGGTGCCCGCGGGGAACAGGTTGCCCTCGGGGATGTCGTAGGTCCCGTCCGGTTTGACCTTGATGCGAAGGATCTTGCCGCGCAGGTCGTCGGTGTTGCCCGCGCTGCGCTGGGCGTCGTACGCCGGGTTGCGGTCGGGCCGCTCGTCGATCGGGGCGTAGCCCGACGAGTCGAAGGGGTTGCTGTCGTCGCCGGTCGACAGGTAGAGGTTGCCGGCGGCGTCGAAGTCCATGTCGCCGCCCACATGGCAGCAGATGCCGCGGTCGGCCGGCACATCGAGGATCTTGACCTCGCTGGCCTTGTCCAGCGTCCAGTCGGGCTTGACGGTGAACCTCGACAGCCGGTTCACGCCCTTCCAGGCCGAGAAGTCGGACGCGGTGGCCGGGGCGTCTCCGTCGGGGGTGTCGAGACGGGGAGCGTAGTAGAGGTAGATGAACCGGTTCGTCGCGAAGCCCGGGTCGGCGGCGACTCCCTGAAGCCCTTCTTCGTCGTGGGAGTAGACGTTCAGCGTGCCGACCACGGTGGTGTCGCCGCGCGCGTCGGTGCGCCGCAGCACGCCCTCGCGAGCGGTGTGCAGCACCGACAGGTCGGGCAGCACGGTCATCGTCATCGGCTCGCCCATCTCGGCGACGCCCCTGGCCAGCTCCACGCGCTGGTAGTCGGCGGCGTCGACGGGCGCCGCCTGCGCGGGCGCGGCCGGGGCGAGCACGGTCAGGCCCGTGAAGGCCAGGATTAGGGCGCAGGTCTGCGCGATCCGTTTTCTGGCGCGATCGGTCGGCCACCTGGGGGGCATGGCGGACCTCCCTTTCCCTTGGTGCGGTGCGGGCCGCTGCACGGTCGTGGGCACGCGTTCGCTTCACAAACCGGCCGCGTAGCGGTGATTCGCCCCGAAGGTAAGCCCCTTTTGGGGAATTGTGAAGATAGTTTCGGCAAAACGGCTGAGCTTTCGTTACCTTGTGACGAAAGTTCCGTGGATGGCGGACGAGGTCATCACGACCGGCCTGTGGCGTCCTGGGTAGATGCCGGGGCATGGTCTTCATGCCGTCGGGACGGGTCGAGCAGCCGGTGATGCACCACCGCTGGGCCGACATCACCTTCATCCACTGGCGGTATCCGCCCGAGGTCGTGCAGGGGTTCCTGCCGGACGGGCTCGCCGTGGACACCTTCGAGGGGTCCGCGTACGTCGGGATCACGCCGTTCCTCATGCGGGACGTGCGGGTGCCCGGCCTGCCGCCGCTGCCGTGGCTGTCGCGGTTCCCCGAGACCAACGTGCGGACGTACGCGCGGGACGCGCGGGGGCGCGGCGGCCTGTGGTTCCTGTCGCTGGACGCCGGGAGGCTCCCCGCCGTGCTGGGCGCCCGGGCCGGTTACGGGCTGCCGTACTACTGGTCCCGCATGTCCGTGAGCGGCGCGGGGGCGCGGCGCAGCTACCGCTGCCGGCGCCTCTGGCCGGGCCACGCGGGCGTGCGGTGCGACGCGGACGTCGACCTCGGCGCGCCGGTGACGGAGGCCGGGCGGAGCGGGCTCGCCGACTTCCTGGTCGAGCGGTACCGGCTCTTCACGGTCGTCGCCGGGCGGCTGGCCACCGCCGAGGTCGAGCACCCGCGCTGGCCCCTGCACCACGCCCGGACGGCCGGGCTGGAGCAGGGGCTGCTGCGGGCGGTCGGCCTGCCCGACCCGGGGCACGACCCGATCGTCCACGCGTCGCCCGGCGTGTCCGTACGGATCGGCATGTGGCGGCCGGTGCCGGCGGCCTGACCAGCGGGCGCCGTCAGCGGCGGAGCCGGTCGATCCGCTCCGCGACGAGGGACGCCATGACACGCTGTCCCTGCTGGTTGGGGTGCGCGGGCGCGACCCCGGCGGCCACGACGAGCGGTTCGACGAAACGCGCGTCGCCCGCGCACATGTCGTGCCCGATCGTCGGCGTGTACGTGTCGACGTAGACCGCGCCGCCCCGCCGGGCCTGCTGCCGGAGCATCCCGTTGAGCCGTTTCACCGTGTCCCGCAGGTAGGGGAAGTCGCCCCTGGCGAAGGGGACGACCGAGGGGCATGCGGCCCCGCTCTCGGGAAGCAGGGCGGGGTAGCCGACCAGCATGACCGTCGCCCGGGGGCTGCGCCGCCTGACGTCGGCCAGCATCGCGGCGATCCGGGGCGACAGGGCCCTGATGCGGCGGGCGAGTTCGTCGTGTCCGCTCTTCGCGTACTCCGCCCGGCACGGGCTGCCGGCGGGGTCGGACCGCGCGGCGGAGACACAGGTGCCGATGATGCCGGAGAAGCCGATGTCGTTGCCGCCGATGGTCACCGTGACCAGGGTCGTGTTCCTCGACAGGGCGCGTAACTGCGGGGCCTTGGCGCCCTGCCGGTGCCACAGGTCGCGGGTGGTCGCGCCGCCGCAGGTGACGTCCCGGAAGGTGCGGGAGCCGTACGACCGGGCGAGCACCGACGGGTAGTTGAGGCCGGAGCGCGCGCACTGCGGGTCCGTGGGGTCCGGCAGCCCCGCCCCGGACGCGTACGAGTCGCCGAGGGCGACGTAACGCGCGGTGACGGCGGTGCCGGCCGTGGAAGCGGTGGAGGCGGCGGCGACGGTGGCGGTGGCGGGCAGGAGTGGGGAGACCGAGGCGGCGAGCAGCGCGGCCGTCGCCGCGGTACGCCGAACGGAGCGTGGGGTGATGCCGAGGGCCACTGGGGAGCTCCATGGTCGGTTGCCGGTTGTGGGGTCGCTGTTGGACGCCCAGCTGGAGCCCCGGGTTCGCCTCGTCCGTCACCGCGACACCGCGCGCGGCCGGGCTGTGGTTCCGGCTGCGGTCAGGCGCGCGGCTCCTCGAACCGGTCGAGATAGGCGGTGTACCAGGCGCGTTCCTCCTCCAGCTGCGCGTGGCGGCCGGTGTAGACGTGGTCGAACAAGGCGTCCACCGGCGGATCCGGCATGGCGATGACGCCCTCGCGCAGTTCCATGGCGAGCCGGTCGCCCTCCTCGTCGACCTCCCGGAAGAACGCGTCGTCGGCCAGGCCCTCGCGCAGGAGGAACGCCCGCATCCGCGCGATCGGGTCCTTCTTCCGCCACTCCTCCACCTCCTCGGCCGGGCGGTACCGCCCCGGGTCGTCGGAGGTGGTGTGCGGGCCCATCCGGTAGGTGTGGGCCTCGATGAGGAACGGCCCGTCGCCCCGGCGTACGTGCTCCAGGGCGGCCCTGGTCACGGCGAGGCAGGCCAGCACGTCGTTGCCGTCCACGCGCACGCCGGGGAAGCCGTAGCCCTGCGCCCGGCGGTGGATCGGCGTCCGGCTCTGCCGGTCCACGGGGTGGGAGATGGCCCACTGGTTGTTCTGGCAGAAGAAGACGACCGGCGCGTCGTAGACGGCGGCGAAGTTGAACGCCTCGCTCACGTCCCCCTCGCTCGCGGCGCCGTCGCCGAAGTACGCCACGACGGCCGAGGAGTCGCCGTCCCGGCGCATCCCTATCGCGTAACCCACGGCGTGCAGGGTCTGCGCGCCGAGGACGATCGTGTAGAGGTGGAAGCCGGTGTGGCGGGGGTCCCAGCCGCCGTTCGTCGTGCCGCGCAGCATCCCCATGAGCGTGAGCGGAGGGATGTCCCGGCACCAGGCGACGCCGTGCTCCCGGTAGGAGGGGAACACGTGGTCGTCCGGCTCAAGCGCGCGGCCCGAGCCGATCTGCGCGGCCTCCTGCCCCAGGCAGGGGATCCACATGCCCAGCTCACCCAGGCGCTGGAGGGCGAAGGCCTCCCGGTCCAGCCGCCGTACCAGCGTCATGTCGCGGTACAGCCCTCGGTACTGGCTCTTCGACAGGTCCAGGTCGTACCCGGGGTGCACGACACGTTCGCCTTCCGGCGTGAGCAACTGGACCAGATCTTCGGCCTCGTCCTGGCGCCGCACGTCGTCTCCTCTCTGAGAACGGTGAAGAACGCGAAGGACAATCATCGCGGGTGCCGGGCCTCTCGGCTCACCCGACATGGCCGACGTCCGCTTTCCACCTATTGGCCCCCCTATTGACACCGGACGCGGGTGACCTCAGTGTGTTGCGCATAGCGCTAGGAGTTTCGGCTTACACAACTGTGCCGACCTACAACCAAGGACGCCGATGATTCCTGTGTGTCCCCTCCGGTCCCTGCCGCGGGGAGAGGCGTTCCGCCTGGACGCCGAGCCGCCGATCGCGGTCTTCCACACGGAGGACGGGGAGATCTACGCCGTCGACGACACCTGCACGCATCAGGACGCCTCACTGGCGGACGGCTGGCTGGAGGGGTGCGAGGTCGAGTGCCCCCTGCACGCCTCGCGCTTCGACCTGCGGACGGGCAAGGTGGACAGTCCTCCCGCCAAGCTGCCGGTGCGGACGCACACGGTGGTCGTGGAGGACGACACGATCTACGTGATCCCGTCGCGGGAGCCGCAGCCGTGAGCCTGCCGCCCAGTCTGCCGCCCAGTCTGATCGCCACCCTGCCGGGCGCGTCCTACACCGACCCGGAAGTCTTCGCGCGGGAGTGCGAGCGCGTCTTCGAGGCGATGTGGTTCTGCGCCGTACGGGCCTCGGACCTGCCGAAGCCCGGGGCGTTCCGGACCGTGCAGGTCGGCGCCGAGAGCATCCTGGTCACCCGGGCGCGGGACGGCTCGATCCGCGCCTTCTACAACGTCTGCCGTCACCGCGGCGCGCGGCTGCGCACGGAGGAGTCCGGCGAGGCCAGGCGGGCCTTCCAGTGCCCGTACCACGCGTGGACGTACGACTTCGACGGCAGGCTGATCGCGGCCCCCAACCTCACCAAGATGCCCGACCTCGACCGGGTCGAGTACGGCCTGGTGAACGTGGCGGTGCGGGAGTGGCTGGGCTACGTGTGGGTCTGCCTGGCCGACGAGCCGCCCTCGTTCGAGGAGGACGTGCTCGGCGAGGTGCGCACCCGGCTCGGCGACGTGGCCTCCCTCGACAACTACGACGTCGCCAACCTGGCGCTCGGCCGCAGGATCCGGTACGACGTCGCGGCGAACTGGAAGCTCATCGTCGAGAACTTCATGGAGTGCTACCACTGCGCGACCATCCACCCGGAGCTGACCGAGGTGCTGCCGGAGTTCGCCGGCGGCTACGCGGCGCAGTACTACGTGGGCCACGGCGCGTCGTTCGGCGAGGAGATCCGGGGGTTCACGGTCGACGGCTCCGAGGGGCTCGACCGGATCCCGGGCATCCGGGAGGACCAGGACCGGCGCTACTACGCGATCACCATCAAGCCGCAGGTCTTCGTCAACATGGTGCCCGACCACGTGATCGTGCACCGGATGTTCCCGCTCGCGGCGGACCGGACGGTCGTGGAGTGCGACTGGCTGTACCTGCCGGAGGTCGTGGCGGCAGGCAAGGACGTCAGCCGCTCGGTGGAGCTGTTCCACCGGGTCAACGAGCAGGACTTCGAGGCCTGCGAGCGCACGCAGCCGTCGATGAGCTCCCGCACGTACGCCCGGGGCGGGGTGCTGGTGCCGAGCGAGCACCACATCGGCCTGTTCCATGATTGGGTACGCGGCAGGCTGAGTGAGGTCGGAGGAGATGCAGGGTGACGCGTAAGGCGCCTCGGGAGGACGTCGGAGACGAGCGGCTGGAGATCGGCTCGCCCAAGACATGGGCGGGCGGGGTCCCGGCGGTCGGCCACGCGCTGGGCACGGCGTACCGCCAGATGGGTGCGGGGCGGACGCTGCTGACTCTGCTCCGGGTCAACCAGAAGACCGGCTTCGACTGCCCGGGGTGCGCCTGGCCGGAGGGCGACGGACACCGCAGCCCCGCCGAGTTCTGCGAGAACGGCGCCAAGGCGGTGGCCGAGGAGGCGACGGTCCGCCGGGTCACCCGGGACTTCTTCGCCGAGCATCCGGTGGACGAGCTGGCCCGGCGCAGCGACTACTGGCTGGGCCAGCAGGGCCGGCTCACCGAGCCGATGTACAAGCCGGCCGGTTCGGACCGTTACGAGCCCATCTCGTGGCAGGACGCCTTCGGCGTCGTCGCGCGCGAGCTGCGCGCGCTCGACCACCCCGATCAGGCGGTCTTCTACACCTCCGGCCGCACGTCCAACGAGGCCGCCTTCGCCTACCAGCTCCTCGTCCGCCGGTTCGGCACCAACAACCTGCCCGACTGCTCCAACATGTGCCACGAGTCGAGCGGCTCGGCGCTGACCGAGACGCTCGGCATCGGCAAGGGCACGGTGCTGCTCGACGACCTGCACCGGGCCGACCTGATCTTCGTGGTGGGCCAGAACCCGGGCACCAACCATCCGCGCATGCTCACCGCGCTGGAACGGGCGAAGCGGGGCGGCGCGCGGATCGTGTCGGTGAACCCGCTGCCGGAGGCCGGGCTGCTGCGGTTCAGGAACCCGCAGAAGGCCTCCGGCCTCGCCGGGACCGGGACGGCGTTGTCCGACCGGTTCCTGCAGATCCGCCTCGGGGGCGATCTGGCGCTGTTCCAGGCGCTGTCGCTGCTCCTGCTGGAGGCCGAGGACGCCGCGCCCGGCACGGTGGTGGACCGCGAGTTCGTCGAGGCGCACACGCACGGCTTCGAAGACTGGGAGAAGCACCTGCGCGGGCGCGACGGTGCCGGTCCGGACTGGGCCGAGGTGATCGAGGCGACCGGGCTGACCCGCGCCGAGATCGAGGAGACGGCCCGCGACGTGCTCGCCGCCCGCTCGGTCGTGGTCTGCTGGGCGATGGGCCTCACGCAGCACCGCAAATCGGTCCCGACGATCAGGGAGGTCGTCAACTTCCTGCTGCTGCGCGGCAACGTCGGGCGTCCCGGCGCTGGCGTGTGTCCCGTACGCGGGCACTCCAACGTGCAGGGCGACCGGACGATGGGCATCTACGAGAAGCCCAAGCCGGAGTTCCTCGACGCGTTGGAGGAGGAGTTCGGCTTCCCGCCGCCGCGCGAGCACGGCCACGACACCGTGGAGGCCATCCGGGCCATGCGGGACGGGGACGCCCGGGTGTTCTTCGCCATGGGCGGCAACTTCGTCTCGGCGACGCCGGACACCGCCGCGACCGAGGCGGCCCTGCGCCGCTGCCGGCTCACCGTGCAGGTGTCGACCAAGCTGAACCGGTCGCACGCCGTGTGCGGCGAGCAGGCGCTGATCCTGCCCACGCTCGGCCGTACCGAGCGGGACGTCCAGGCCGGTGGCGAGCAGTTCGTCACGGTCGAGGACTCGATGGGCATGGTGCACGCCTCGCGCGGCCGGCTCCGCCCCGCGTCGGACGTGCTGCTGTCGGAGGTGGCGATCGTGTGCCGGCTGGCCCGCGAGCTGTTCGGCGACGACCCGCACGTGCCGTGGGCCGAGTTCGAGGCCGGCTACGACGCGATCAGGGAGCGCATCGAGCGGGTCGTGCCCGGGTTCGACGACTTCAACGCGAGGGTGCGCGGGCCGGGCGGCTTCGCGCTGCCGAACTCGCCGCGCGACGAGCGCCGCTTCCCCACGGCCACGGGAAAGGCGAACTTCACGGTGAACGCGCTGGAGGTGCTGCGGGTGCCGCGGGGCCGCCTCCTGCTGCAGACGATCCGCAGCCACGACCAGTACAACACCACGATCTACGGCCTGGACGACCGCTACCGCGGCATCAGGAACGGGCGGCGGGTGATCTTCGTCCACGCCGACGACCTGGCCGAGCGCGGGCTAGCGGACGGCGACATGCTGGACATCATCAGCGAGTGGGCGGACGGCGAGCGGGTGGCCGAGGGGTTCCGCGCGGTCGCCTATCCGACGGCGCGGGGCTGCTGCGCGGCGTACTTCCCGGAGACGAACGTGCTGGTGCCCCTGGACTCGGTGGCGGAGACGTCGAACACGCCCACCTCCAAGAGCGTCGTCGTACGGCTGCGCCGTGCGGCGGAAGACGCGGCGGGAGGCCCGGCGGAAGGGCCGGCTGGGGAGACGGCTACCCGCCGAGGCGGTGGCTGATCTCCTCGGCGCCCCGCAGCAGGACGGGGGCCGTCTCACGCATGCGCTCCTCGCTGAAGCGGTAGGCGGGCCCGGACGCGCTGACCGCCGCCACGACCTCGCCCCGGAAGGAGCGCACCGGGGCGGCGATCGCGTTCAGGCCCACCTCCAGCTCCTCCAGCGAAAGGGCGTAGCCGCGCTCGCGCACCCCGGCCAGTTCGCGTTCGAGGGCCTCCACGGAGGTCACCGTGCCGGGCGTGTATCGCTCCAGGCCGGCCGCGCGCAGCAGGTCCTCGCGGTGCCGCCGGTCGAGATGGGCCAGCAGGACCTTCCCGCTCGACGTCGCGTGCAGGGGCGTGAGCTGGCCCACCCAGTTGTGCGCGGTGACGGCGGCGGGGCCGCGCACCTGGTCGAGGTTGACCGCGTAGTGCGACCGCAGGACGGCGATGTTCACCGTCTCGCCGATCTCCTCGGCGAGCCGCCGGCAGACGGGCCTGCTCCGCTGCGTCACGTCCATCCGCATGGAGACGCTCCCGGCGAGGCGGACGAGGCCGAAGCCGAGGCGGTACTTGCCGCGGTCCTCGGCCTGCTCGACCAGCCCGCGTGCCTCCAGCGCGCCCAGCAGCCGGAACGCGGTCGACTTGTGCACCTCGATCTCGGCCGCGAGTTCGGTGACCCCGGCCTCCCCGCGCCTGGCGAGGATCTCCATGATGCTGACCGCCCGGTCCACGGACTGCACGCCGCCACCGGAGGCCTCGGACCTGGCGGCGGAAGCGTCGTTGCTCACAGCCGAGACTGTAGCGCTTCACCCGGAACGGCCAGCGATCATGACGATACGATTTGCACTAAACCTCCCCTTTTAGGCGGTCCCCGTACGGACGCGAGTGAGACGAGGGCAGATTGACCGCTCAGCAGTACGACTTCGTCATCGTCGGTGGCGGTTCCGCGGGCAGCGCGCTGGCGAACCGGCTGTCGGCCGACCCGTCCACCCGGGTGCTGGTCCTGGAGGCGGGCCGTCCCGACTACCTGTGGGACGTGTTCATCCACATGCCGGCCGCGCTGACCTTCCCGATCGGCAGCCGCTTCTACGACTGGAAGTACGAGTCGGAGCCCGAGCCGTTCATGCACGGCCGCCGGATCTACCACGCCAGGGGGAAGGTGCTCGGCGGGTCGAGCAGCATCAACGGGATGATCTTCCAGCGGGGCAACCCGATGGACTACGAGCGCTGGGGCGCCGATCCCGGGATGAAGAACTGGGACTACGCGCACTGCCTGCCGTACTTCAGGCGGATGGAGAACTGCCTGGCGGCGGACCCGGACGATCCCCGGCGCGGGCACGACGGGCCGCTCGTGCTGGAGCGGGGCCCGGCGGCGAGCCCGCTGTTCCCGGCCTTCTTCGAGGCCGTGCAGCAGGCGGGCTACCCGCTCACGGACGACGTGAACGGCTACCGCCAGGAGGGCTTCGCCCGCTTCGACCGCAACATCCGGCGCGGCCGCCGCCTGTCGGCCGCCCGCGCCTACCTCCACCCGGTGCGGAAGCGGCCGAACCTGGAGATCAGGACCAGGGCGTACGTCACGAGGATCGTGTTCGAGGGGAGACGGGCGGTCGGGGTCGAGTGCGACGGGCAGGTCATCCGGGCGGGCGAGGTCGTGCTGTGCGGCGGCGCGATCAACACCCCGCAACTGCTCCAGCTCTCGGGCGTGGGCAACGCCGCCGAACTGCGGGCCCTCGGCGTGGAGGTGGTCCACGACCTGCCCGGCGTGGGGGAGAACCTCCAGGACCACCTGGAGGTCTACGTCCAGCACGCCTGTAAGCGGCCGGTGTCCATGCAGCCGTACCTCAAGTGGCGGCACCGGCCGTGGATCGGTGCGCAGTGGCTGTTCCTGCGCTCCGGGCCGGGCGCGACCAACCACTTCGAGGCGGGCGGCTTCGTGCGGAGCAACGAGGACGTGGCCTACCCGAACCTGATGTTCCACTTCCTGCCCATCGCGGTGCGCTACGACGGCAGCTCCCCGGCCGGCGGGCACGGCTACCAGGTGCACGTCGGGCCGATGTACTCCGACGCCCGCGGCAGCGTGAAGATCAAGAGCGCCGACCCGGGGGTGAAGCCCGCCCTGCGGTTCAACTACCTGTCCACCGAGCAGGACCGGCGGGAGTGGGTCGAGGCCATCAGGGTCACCCGCGCGATCCTGGGCCAGCCGGCCCTCCAGGAGTTCAGCGCCGGCGAGATCTCCCCCGGGCCGTCGGTCGCGACGGACGAGCAGATCCTCGACTGGGTCGCCAGGGACGGCGAGACGGCCCTCCACCCGTCCTGCACCGCCAGGATGGGCGTGGACGAGATGTCGGTGGTGGACCCCGACAGCATGCGCGTGCACGGCCTGGAGGGCCTGCGGGTGGTGGACGCCTCGGTCATGCCGTACGTCACGAACGGCAACATCTACGCCCCGGTGATGATGGTCGCCGAGAAGGCGGCCGACCTGATCCTCGGCAACACCCCCCTCCCGCCCGCCGAGGCCGGCTTCTACCGTCACACGCCAGGGATCACGCCTTGACGGAGCCCGTGTCTGGGATCGATTCTGTTCCTCGATAAGCAAACAGGTGCGTATTACGCAACGACTGTGATCGGAAGGCGCTGCCCGTGGCGGACCTCTTCATCGGTGGCGCCTGGACCGACGCCGTCGCAGGCGGACGCCGTACGATCCGATGCCCCGCCGACGGCTCGGTCGTCGCGACCGTCGCGGAGGCCGGCCGCGCCGACACCGAGGCCGCGATCGCGGCGGCGCGGCACGCGTTCGACGCGGGCCCCTGGCCGCGTACGCCCGCGGGTGAACGGGGACGGCTGCTCCTGCGGACGGCCGATCTGATCGAGCGCGACAGGGCGTCGATCGCGCGGGCCGAGTCGCTGGACACGGGCAAGCGGCTCGCCGAGAGCGAGTACGACGTGGACGACGTCGTCCGGTGCTTCCGCTACTTCGGCGGCATCGCCGGCACCGACGCGGGCCGGGTGATCGACACCGGCAGGGCCGACGCGGTCAGCCGGGTGGTCCACGAGCCGCTCGGCGTGTGCGGGCTCATCACCCCCTGGAACTACCCCCTGCTGCAGACCTCCTGGAAGGTCGCGCCCGCGCTCGCCGCGGGCGACACCTTCGTGCTGAAGCCGAGCGAGCTCACCCCCAGTACGGCCGTCCTGCTGATGCGGCTGCTGGAGGAGGCGGGCCTGCCCCCGGGCGTGGCCAACCTCGTGCTCGGCGCGGGCCCGGAGGCCGGGGCGCCGCTCGCCGAGCACCCGGACGTCGACATGGTGTCGTTCACCGGCGGCCTCGCGACCGGGCGGCGGGTGATGGCCTCGGCGGCGGCGACCGTGAAACGGGTCGCGCTGGAACTCGGCGGCAAGAACCCCAACATCGTCTTCGCCGACGCCGACTTCGAGACCGCGGTCGACTTCGCGCTGACCGCGGTCTTTCTGCACTCGGGCCAGGTCTGCTCGGCCGGCGCCCGCCTGCTGGTGGAGGACCCGATCCACGACGCCTTCGTGGCCGAGGTCGCCCGCCGGGCCGAGGACATCCGGCTGGGCGGGCCGTTCGACCCCGAGGCGGAGACCGGTCCGCTGATCTCCGCCGCGCACCTGGCCAAGGTGGAGGCGTACGTCGAGGCCGGTCTCGCCGAGGGTGCGAAGCTCCGCTGCGGCGGGCGGCGGCCGGACGAGCCGGAGCTGGCCGGCGGGTTCTACTACCGCCCCACCGTGCTCGACGGATGCCACCGGGAGATGCGCGTGGTCAGGGAGGAGTCGTTCGGGCCGGTCCTCACCGTGGAGCGCTTCTCCGGCGAGGACGAGGCGGTCGCCCTGGGCAACGACACCGACTACGGCCTCGCGGGCGCCGTCTGGACGCGGGACGCGGGTAAGGCGCAGCGGGTGGCCGCCCGGCTGCGGCACGGGACGGTGTGGATCAACGACTACCACCCGTACGTGCCGCAGGCGGAGTGGGGCGGCTTCAAGCAGTCCGGGGTGGGCCGCGAGCTCGGCCCCACGGGCCTGGACGAGTACCGCGAGATCAAGCACGTGTGGCAGAACACCGATCCCCGTCCCCAGCACTGGTTCAGGCCGCGCGACGCCGGCCGAGGAGCGTGAACATGGAACACGTGACCACGACGGGCCCGCGCGTCGTCGTCATCGGGGCCGGCGTCGTCGGCGCGGCGCTCGCCGACGAACTGTCGGCCCGCGGCTGGACGGACGTCACGGTGGTCGACCAGGGCCCGGTGCCCGCGACCGGCGGCTCCTCCTCGCACGCGCCCGGCCTGGTCTTCCAGATCAACGGGTCGAAGACCATGACCCGGATGGCGCGCTACACCGTCGAGAAGCTCAGCTCGCTCGACCTCGACGGCGAGCCCTGCTTCCTCCAGGTCGGCGGCCTGGAGGTGGCCACCACCCCCGAGCGGCTCGCCGAGCTGCACCGGCGGCACGGCTGGGCCACCTCCTGGGGTGTCGAATCGCGCCTGCTCACCTCCGCCGAATGCGCGGAGCTCTTTCCCCTGCTCGACCCCGGCGTCGTGCTCGGCGGTCTCCACATCCCCACCGACGGGATCGCCAAGGCCGTACGCGCGGTCGAGGCGCAGCTGCGCCGGGCCAGGTCGCGCGGCGTACGGGTGCTGGAGCGGCGCGAGGTGCTGGACATCCGCATCGAGGACGGCCGGGTGGCCGCGGTCGTGACCGGCCAGGGCGAGATCGCGGCGGACGTCGTGGTGTGCTGCGCCGGCATCTGGGGGCCGAAGGTCGCCGCGATGGCGGGCATGCAGCTGCCGCTCACTCCCCTCGCCCACCAGCTCGCCTGGACCGGGCCGGTGCCCGGCCTGGAAGGACACACCGAGGAGGCGACGCTGCCGATCCTGCGGCACCAGGACGCCGACCTCTACTACCGACAGCGCTCCGGCGGCGTCGGCGTCGGCTACTACGGCCACCGGCCGATGCCGGTCCGGCCCGAGGACCTGCTGCCGGTGGACGAGGCCGAGGTGATGCCGTCGGTGCTCGCCTTCACTCCCGAGGACTTCGAGGACGCCTGGACCGAGACCCGGCGGCTGCTGCCCGGCACCCGCGCGGCGGAGATCGACGAGGGCATCAACGGGATCTTCTCTTTCACTCAAGATCACCTTCCCCTTATGGGCGAGTCGCCCGACGTGAAGGGCTTCTGGGTCGCCGAGGCGGTCTGGGTGACCCACTCCGCCGGGGTCGCCAGGGCGATGGCCGAGTGGCTGGTCGACGGCCACTGCTCGTCCTTCGACCTGCACGAGTGCGACGTCAACCGGTTCGAGCCGCACCAGCTCGCGCCCGACTACGTGCTGGCCCGCGGCTGTCGGAACTTCGTCGAGGTCTACGACATCATCCACCCGCTCCAGCCGATGGAGGAGCCGCGGCCGCTGCGCCTCAGCCCCTTCCACGCCCGGCAGCGCGAGCTGGACGCGTACTTCCTCGAGGCGTCCGGCTGGGAACGGCCGCAGTGGTACGGCGCCAACGCCCGCCTGCTGGAGGGCGGGGACATCCCGGCGCCCGGCGACTGGGCCGCCCGCTACTGGTCGCCGATCGTCGGCGCGGAGGCCCGGGCGTCCCGAGAGACCGTCGCGTTGTACGACATGACCGCGCTGAAACGCCTGGAGGTCGCCGGCCCCGGCGCCCTCGCCTTCCTCCAGCGGCTGACGACCGGCCAGATGGACAAGTCGGTCGGCTCGGTGACCTACTGCCTGCTGCTCGACGTGGACGGCGGCATCCGCAGCGACGTCACCGTCGCCCGGCTGGGCCGCGACACGTTCCAGGTCGGCGCGAACGGCAACCTCGACCTGGACTGGCTCCACCGCCACCTGCCGGAGGACGGGTCCGTCGTGGTCCGCGACATCACCGCCGGCACCTGCTGCCTCGGCGTCTGGGGGCCGCGCGCCCGCGACCTCGTACAGCCGCTGACCGGCGCCGACTTCTCCAACCAGGGCTTCCGCTACTTCAGGGCCAAGAAGGCGTACGTCGGCGCCGTGCCGGTCACCGCGCTGCGGCTGTCGTACATCGGCGAGCTGGGCTGGGAGCTCTACACCACCGCCGACCTCGGCGCGAAGCTGTGGGACACGCTGTGGGAGGTCGGGCAGGAGCACGGGATCATCGCCGGCGGGCGCGGCGCGTTCGCCAGCCTCCGGCTGGAGAAGGGCTACCGGTCCTTCGGCACCGACATGACCTTCGAGCACGACCCGTACGAGGCCGGGCTCGGGTTCGCCGTCAGGATGGACAAGGGCGACTTCGTCGGCCGCGCGGCGCTGGAGCGGCGCAGGGAGAACGTGCGCCGCCGCCTCACCTGCCTGACCATCGACGACCCCGCCCAGGTGGTCATGGGCAGAGAGCCGGTGTACGACGGCGACACGGGCGTCGGCTACGTCACCAGCGCGGCCTTCGGTTACACGATCGGCAAGGGCATCGCCTACGCCTGGCTGCCCGCCGCGCTGGCCACGCCCGGCCGGACGCTGGAGATCGGCTACTTCGACCGCCGGGTGACCGCCGTGGTCGCCGAGGAGCCCCTGTTCGACCCCGCGATGGAACGACTGCGCGGGACCGGGGAGGCCCGATGAACCCCCTGCCCGATTCCCTGCCTGACCACCCCGACCGGCTGTGGCGCTCCGCCGAGCCCAAGCGGTCGTACGACGTGGTGATCGTCGGCGGCGGCGGCCACGGGCTCGCCACGGCGTACTACCTCGCCAAGAACCACGGGATCACCGACGTCGCGGTGCTGGAGCGCGGCTGGCTCGCGGGCGGCAACATGGCCCGCAACACCACCATCATCCGGTCGAACTACCTGTGGGACGAGAGCGCGGGCATCTACGAGCACGCGCTGAAGCTGTGGGAGGGCCTGGAGGAGGACCTCGGCTATCCGCTGCTGTTCAGCCAGCGCGGCGTGCTCAACCTCGCGCACAGTCTTCAGGACGTCCGCGAGAGCGTGCGCCGGGTCAACGCCAACCGGCTCAACGGCGTCGACGCCGAGTGGCTGACGCCGGAGCAGGTCAAGGAGGTCTGCCCGATCGTCGAGATCTCTCCGGACGTGCGCTACCCGGTGCTCGGCGCCACCTTCCAGCCGAGGGCCGGGATCGCCAAGCACGACTACGTCGCCTGGGGCTTCGCCAGGGCGGCGGCGGACCTCGGGGTCGACCTGATCGAGCACTGCGAGGTGACCGGCCTCGACGTGCGCGACGGCCGGGTGACCGGGGTGCGGACCACCCGCGGCCCGATCGCCGCGAAGAAGGTCGCGCTGGCCGCCGCCGGACACTCCTCGGTGGTCGCCGGGTTCGCGGGCGTGCCGCTGCCGCTGCAGAGCCACCCGTTGCAGGCGCTGGTGTCGGAACTGCTCGAACCGGTGCACCCCACCGTGGTCATGTCGAACGCCGTCCACGTGTACGTCAGCCAGGCGCACAAGGGCGAACTGGTCATGGGCGCCGGAATCGACACGGCCAACTCCTACCGGCAGCGCGGGGCGTTCCACATCATCGAGCGGCAGATGGCGGCCGCGCTGGAGCTGTTCCCGGTCTTCGCCCGCGCGCACGTGCTGCGCACCTGGGGCGGCGTCGTGGACGTCACCCCCGACGCCTCACCCGTCGTCGGGCTCACCCCGGTCGAGGACCTCTACGTGAACTGCGGATGGGGCACCGGCGGGTTCAAGGCCACGCCTGGTGTCGGCTGGTGCTACGCGCACACCGTGGCGACCGGCGAGCCGCACCCGCTCAACGCCCCCTTCTCGCTCGACCGGTTCACCACCGGCAGGCTCGTCGACGAGCACGGCGCCGCCGCCGTCGCCCACTGACTTTCGGAGTGCTGATGCTGCTGATCGCCTGCCCGTGGTGCGGGCCGCGGGACGAGGCCGAGTTCCACTACGGAGGGCAGGCGCACGTCGCCCATCCGGAGGACCCGGCCGTCCTCTCCGACGAGGAGTGGGCCCGCTACCTGTTCTTCCGTGACAATCCCAAGGGCCTGTTCGCGGAGCGGTGGAGCCACGCGGCCGGGTGCCGCCGCTGGTTCAACGCCGTACGGGACACCGCCACCAACGAGATCCACGCCGTCTACCGGGCCGGCGAGCCGCGGCCGGTGATCACATGAGCGGCCGGCCGTACCGCCGCGAGGGTGTGACCGGGCGGGTCCTGCGCTTCCGGTTCGACGGCCGCGACCTCGAAGGCCTGGCGGGCGACACGCTGGCTTCGGCGCTGCTGGCCAACGGCGTGCGCACGGTCGCGAGCAGCGTCAGGCTCGGCCGCCCGCGCGGCGTCTACGCCGCGGGCTGCGAGGAGCCCAACGCGGTCGTCCAGATCGAGGAGCCGTTCCCCGAGCCGATGCTCACGGCCACGACCGTCGAGTTGTACGACGGCCTGGTCGCCACCGGGCTCCCGGGGCGGGGAAGGCTGGCCGACCGGCCCGACCCGGCGCGGTACGACGCCGTCCACGCGCACTGCGACGTGCTCGTGGTGGGCGCGGGACCGGCCGGCATCGCCGCCGCGAGTGTGGCCGCGCGGGCCGGTGCGCGGGTCATTCTCGCCGACGAGCGGCCCGAGCCGGGCGGCAGCCTGCTCGGCACGACCGAGACGGTGGACGGCCGGCCGGGCCGTGCGTGGGCGTCCGCCGAGATCGCCGCGCTGGCCGCCCTGCCGGAGACGCGCGTGCTGCGCCGCACCACCGTCATCGGCCACTACGACGACAACTACGTCGTCGCGCTCGAGCGGCGGACCAACCACCTCGGCGCGGCGGCCCCGCCCGGCATGGCGCGCGAACGCGTCTGGCGGATCCGCGCGAAGCGTGTGGTGCTGGCCACCGGCGGGCACGAGCGGTTCGTCGCCTTCGCCGGGAACGACCTGCCCGGCGTCATGCTGGCCGGCGCCGCCCGCACCTACGTCAACCAGTACGGCGTGCTGCCCGGCCGCCGGGCGGTCGTGTTCACCACCAACGACACGGCCTACGCGGCGGCGCTCGACCTCGCCGACGCCGGGATCGAGATCGCCGCCGTGGCCGACGTACGGCGGGAACCGGGCGGTATGGGGGCGGACCGGGTGTGGGCGGACCGGTGCGCGGAACGCGGCATCGAGGTCCTCACCGGGCACGTGGTGACGGCGGCGCAGGGCGAGGGCGAGGTCACCGGGGCCGAGATCGCCCCCCGCTCCGGCCACGGGACCAGGGAGGTCGCCGCCGACCTGCTGCTCGTGTCCGGCGGCTGGACGCCGGTGGCGCACCTGTTCAGCCAGGCCGGGGGCACCCTGCGGTACGACGAGGGGCTGGGCGCGTTCGTCCCCGGCGAGACCCGTCAGGCGGCCGAGGCCGCCGGGTTCGCCGCCGGCGTGACGACGCTGCGCGACTGCCTGGCGGACGGCGCCGAGGCGGGCCGCCGCGCGCTGGCCGCCCTCGGGTTCGGTGCGCCTGGGGTTGCTGTGCCGGTGGTGGAGGAGGAGCCCGCCGCCGCGCCCGCCGAGCATCTGTGGCTGGTGGAGTCGGGCGACTACGGCACCCACTTCGTGGACCTGCAGCGTGACGTGACGGTGGCGGAGGTGCTGCGCGCGACCGGAGCGGGCCTCACCTCGGTCGAGCACGTCAAGCGCTACACAACCGCGGGCACGGCCCACGACCAGGGCAAGACCTCCGGCCTGCTGACCAGCGGCGTCGTGGCGCACGCCCTCGGCGTCGACGTCGCCGGGCTCGGGACCACGACGTTCCGCGCGCCGTACACGCCGGTCTCGTTCGCCGCGCTGGCGGGCCGCGACCGAGGGCCCCTGCACGACCCGGTGCGCGTCACCGCCGTGCACGAGTGGCACGTGGCGCGCGGCGCGCTGTTCGAGAACGTCGGGCAGTGGAAGCGGCCCTGGTACTACCCCCGGCCCGGTGAGGACATGGGCGCCGCGGTGCTGCGCGAGTGCGCCGCCGTACGGGAGGGCGTGGGCGCGATGGACGCCTCCACACTCGGCAAGATCGACGTGGTCGGCCCCGACGCGGGGGTGTTCCTGGACCGGCTCTACACGAACATGATGAGCACCCTCAAGGTCGGCTCCATCCGCTATGGCGTCATGTGCCGCCCCGACGGCATGGTCTTCGACGACGGCACCGCCATCCGCCTGGCGGACGACCACTACCTCGTCACCACGACCACCGGCAACGCGGCGGCGGTGCTCGACTGGATGGAGGAGTGGCTGCAGACCGAGTGGCCGGACCTGCGGGTCCGCTGCACCTCGGTCACCGAGCAGTGGGCGACGGTCGCGCTCGCCGGGCCGCGCTCCCGCGAGGTGCTCGCGGCCCTCGCCCCCGGCCTCGCCGTCGGCAACGCCGACTTCCCCTTCATGACCTGGCGGGACGCCGAGGTCGCCGGGATCGAGGCGCGGGTCTGCCAGATCAGCTTTTCCGGCGAACTGGCCTACGAGATCAACGTCTCGTCCTGGTACGGGCTCGCCCTGTGGGAGGCGGTCATGGCGTCCGGCGAGGTCACGCCGTACGGCACCGAGACCATGCACGTGCTGCGGGCGGAGAAGGGATACCCCATCGTCGGCCAGGACACCGACGGCACGGTCACCCCGCAGGACCTCGGCATGGAGTGGATCGTCTCGAAGAAGAAGGCCGACTTCGTCGGCAGGCGGTCGTACGCGCGGGCGGACACGTCCCGGCCCGACCGCAGGCACCTGGTGGGCCTGCTGCCGGAGGACCCCGGCGTGCTGCTGCCCGAGGGCGCGCACCTCGTGTCGTCCCCGGCTCTGCCCGCGCCGCCGGTGCGGGCGCTCGGCTTCGTCACCTCCAGCTACCGCAGCGCCGCGCTCGGCCGGACGTTCGCGCTCGCGCTGGTCAGCGGCGGGCGCGGGCGCGTCGGCGAGCGGTTGTACGCGCCGGTCGGGGACGACCTGGTGCCCGTGACCGTGACCTCCCACGTCCTGTACGACCCGGAAGGAGCCCGCCGTGACGGCTGAGTCTGTGGCTGGGTCTGTGGCTGAATCCGCGATCGGGCGCAGGAGCCCGGCGGCGGCGTACGCCGCCAGGTTCGCGGCGGCGAGCGCGGGCGGCGCGATCCGCCTGGCGGAGATCCCCTTCCTCACGCACCTGAACGTGCGGGCCGACCCCGGGAGCCCGGCGGCGGAACGGATCGGGGCGGCTCTAGGAGTGCCGCTGCCGGTGGAGCCCGGCACGGTGACGGAGGGTGGCGGCCTGAGCGTGCTGTGGCTCGGGCCGGACGAGTGGCTGGTCGTCGGCCCCGACGGCGCCGCGCGGGAACTGACCGAGCGGATCCGGGACGCGGCGGCCGGCGAGCACGTCTCGGTCGTGGACGTGTCGGCGCAGCGCACGACCCTGGTGGTCGCCGGGGAGCGGGCGCGGGACGTGCTGGCGCACGGCTGCGCGCTCGACCTGCACCCCCGGGTGTTCGGCCCCGGCCGGTGCGCGCAGACCCCGCTGGCCAGGACCGGGGTCGTCCTGGTCGCCGTGGAGGACGGCTTTCACGTGCTCGTCCGCTCCTCCTTCGCGGCGTACGCGGCGGAGTGGCTGCTCGACGCGTCCGTCGAGTACGCGGCCGCCGAGTACAGGGGATGAAAGGCGGCTTCGCGACGTGACGTACCATCGAGGGCGCTCGTGAGGAGGCCGCTTTCGAACCCCGGTGGGAGACCATGTTCCGCACGCTGATGAAGTCGAAGATCCACCGCGCCACCGTCACGCAGGCCGATCTGCACTACGTCGGCTCGGTGACGATCAGCGCCGACCTCATGGCCGAGGCGAACCTCGTCGAGGGCGAGAAGGTCGACATCGTCGACATCGACAACGGCAACCGCCTGTCGACGTACGTCATCGAGGGCCCGGCGGGCTCCGGGACGATCGGCATCAACGGCGCCGCCGCCCGGCTCATCTCGGTCGGCGACCTCGTGATCATCATTGCGTATGCGCTGGTCGCCGAGGAGGAGGTCAAGGCGCTCAGGCCGCGCGTCGTCTTCGTCGACCGGGACAACAAGCCGGTCCACGTGGGCTCCGACCCCGCCGCCGTGCCCGACGGCATAGGCCTGATCCCCGGCGACCGGGTGAGGCAGGCGATCGGCATTCCGGAAGAATAAAAGCCATATGGGCGGCAGAATAGACAAATGGTCATTGTATCGACACCGTGACCGGGAAAGATCTGAATATCGCGGCGAATTCCGCCTTGACATGTGTGCGGCCGTCGGTTCTGATGAAATAAGAATCGGCGGAAGAGAGGGCACGGCATGGCTGGGGAAGACGACAAAGTCAGCATCGAACTCTCCGGTGAGGAGCTCCGCACTCTTTCCATGGACAATCTCCGGGAGCTGCAGGAGCGGTTCGGGATGGAAATCTCCATCCACTCCACGCGTACGGCGATCGACACCATTCTGCGGGACATCGGCCGCGAGGGCGGTGGGCTGACGGCGGAGTTCACCCGCGGGTTCGACCGCACGTCCCCCGGCTACGACCGCTACTACAACCGCGACATCCCCACCTCGCTGCCCGGCGAGGAAATCGTCCTGCCGCCCGTGCAACCCTGAGCGCGATGCCTGCGGAGACGGCCGACGGCCGGATCATCCCGGATTACTTGCTGCTCAAGCTGGCCAGCCGGTGCAACATCAATTGCGATTACTGCTACTGGTTCCGCGACTCGTCGGTGTACGAACGACCGCCGCTCCTCACCGAGGAAGCGGAGCGGGCGTTACTGCGCCGGCTGGCCGAGCACATCGCCGAGCACGATCTCCGGCGTTTCTCGATCCTTTTTCACGGAGGTGAGCCGCTGCTCCTCGGAAAGCGGCGTTCCCGGGCGTTGTTCGAGGCGTTGCGGGAATTGGAATACGACACGGGAACCAAGCTCAAGCTCAGCATGACCACCAACGGCCTGCTGCTCGACGACGAATGGGCGCGGATCCTGTGCGCCAACGAGATCCACGTCACGATCAGCATCGACGGCCCGCCACAGGTGCACGACCTGAGGCGCAGGGACTTCCGCGGGTTCGGCACGCACAAGGCGGTGCTGCGCGCCTTCGAGGTGATGCGCCGGCATGGCGTCTCTCCAGGCGCCCTGGCGGTCTGCGATCCGGCCGCCGACCCGGTGGCCGTCCTGCGGTACTTCCTCGACGACCTCAAGGCCGACGTGGACATCCTGGTCCCCGACGCCACCCATGAGGACACCCCCGCCTCGATCGCGCCGTTCTACTGCGGCCTGTTCGACGTCTGGTACGACGAGTACGCCGACCGTGGGGTCACCGTGCGCTTCCTGTCCAGCCTGGTCAAGGGCCTGCTCGGAATGCCCAGCAGGTCCGAGTCCATCGGGTACGGCCAGATCACGACGATGACGATGTTGACCGACGGCAGCCTGGAGGCCCTGGACGTGCTGCGCACCTCGCGCCAGGCGATCACCAGGAGCACGCTGAACGTGATCGACGACCCGCTGGTCGCCATCAACGAGGACCCCACCTGGCAGGAGATCCGCCACGCCTCGACCAACCTGGCCGACGTGTGTCGGCGGTGCGTCTACCGCTACGCCTGCGGAGGCGGTCACGTCGCCTCGCGCTGGTCGCCCGAGCGGCGGTACGACAACCCCAGCGTCTACTGCGAGGACTACAAGGTGATCCTCGGCCATATCTGGAGCCGCGTCGGCCCCGACCTCCAGTTGGAGTTCGAGGACCACAGCCGGGTGCCGTTGCTGGAGGTGATCAGATGACCGGGCTGCTGCTGGCCGGCACCGAGGTGCGGACCGACCCCTTCCTCCACGCCACCGTCTCCCAGGTCTTCGCCGACGATCTCGCGGGGGCCCTCACCGAAGAACTGTCCGGCATCGAGGGGTGGAATCTGCATCGCGGCCGGTTCTTCGAGCAGTACGAATGCGACCTGCTGCGGCATGCTCCCATGGGCGGCCTGCTCGGCCCGGAACTGATCGACCGGCTGCGCACGTGGGCGGCCGACCTGCTGATGGTGGAACTGGCCGAGCGTGTGCAGGTCGTCGCCCACCGGCTCATACCGGGCCAGGGCATCGGGCTCCACAACGACGCGCCCGACGCCGACGACGAGACCCACCGCCTGGTGGTCCACCTCGGCACCGGATATCGGGACGACCACGGTGGCCATCTGGTGCTCTTCAGCGAGCCGAGCATCGAGGCGGTCGACCGGGTGCTGCGCCCGCTGCCCAACACCGGGCTCGTCTTCGCCGCCTCCGACGACTCCTTCCACGCGGTCACACCGGTACGCGCGGGCGTCCGCCACTCGGTCGTCTTCTCCTTCTGGCAGCGCCACCGGGACCGCCTGCACGCGGGCGCCGACCGGATCGCGCACTCCGGGGGCACCCTGGCACAGCACCTGAAAGGCGTCCACGACCTGCTGCGGCGGTGGGGGGCGCCGGAACCCGTCTGCGTCGCCGGTCACCTGCACAGCGTCTACGGGACGGAGTACTTCTCGACGGGCGCGCACGGCGACCCGCCCGATCGCGAGCGGGTATGCGCCGAGGTCGGGGCCGAGGCCGAGCGGCTCGTCTGGCTGTTCTCCGTCTGCGCACGCGCGTCGCTGCCACACGCCGCGCTCGGCGCGGACCTGAACGACCACCGCGATGGCGGCGTGGTGCCCGCGACCGAGGACGAACGGCGCGCTCTCCTGCTCATCGACCTGGCCGACACCGTCGAGCAGCTTCCCAGAGTGCCGATCGACGAGGACGGCCTGCACTGGGAGCGGGCGCGCTTCGAACCCGTCGCCCACCTGCTCCCTCCGGAGGGCATGGCCGCTCTCGATCAGGCGATCGCCGCTCGCAGGTCGGGACGGCCATGAGAAGAGCCCTGATCGACGTCCTGGGCAGCACTCCGGCCGACGCCGCGGTGCGTGCGCTGGCGACCGTCCACGAAGACCGGGTGCCCCTCCTGGAGAGTGCCTGGGACAGCAGAGCCACCGCGCATCTGCTGCCGGCGCTCCCGCCCGGCGCCGCCCGAGACCCGGATCTCTCCGCGGTGAGCCGGGAGCTTCTGGGCTGTCCGGTGAGGCGGCTGCCGCTCGTCAGCGCCTGGCGCCCGCCCGCACCGGACCGGCCCGCGTGCATGGTCGCCGCGAGCCACTCCTGGGCGGCCGTGGCCTTCGCCCGGGCGGCGCGCCACGATCCCAGGCCGGCTCATCTCGTGCACATGGACGCGCACGACGACTTCGCGCCGCCCCCGCCCGGGCGGTTGCCGCCCTTGGGCGACCCCGCCGCCGTCGCCGCGTGGGTGATCGCAGGTCGGTTCGGCATCGGCAGCTTCATCAGGCCGTTCGCCGACGCCGGGATCATCCACACCGTCTGGCAGGTGCAGCGCCCGTCGCTGCGCACCCCGCCCACCCGGACCGTCACCGAGCCCGCCTGGCTCGACATCGACCTCGACTGCCTCTGCAACGCCCTGGACGACCGCAACCCGGAGCCGCTGATCGGGGAGGCCGAGCTCCGGACACGGCTCGCCCACATGGCGGACCACATCCGCGCCGCCTTTCCCGTACGGCCGGCTCTGGTGACCGTCGCCCTTTCCCCGGGCTTCTTCCCGGCGGCGCTGTGGCGACCGGCGCTGACCGGGCTGCAGGACCTGCTCGGCCGGCAGTGGCCGGCTCTGCGCCTGCCGTTCGCGCAGCCATGACGCGGTGACCTGCGTCGGCCCGCCTCAAGCCGGGTGAACCGCCACCTCCTCCATCGGTTCCCCGCCGGGCGAGAGCACGGCCCCGGCGGGGTGTCGGCGTGCCGGGCGTCTCACGCTGCCGAGCGCCCCTCGGGATTCGGTTTTCCGGCTCATCGGTAATCCTGGGGTCTCCGGAGGGACTACTGGGTGTGGACGATCCCGAAGAACGATTCACCGCCCTCTACGACCGGCACTACCGGGCCGTGCTGGGCTACGCGTTGCTGCGGGCCGAGCACGGCGTCGCCGAGGACGTGTGCAGCGAGACGTTCCTGGTCGCCTGGCGGCGCCTGGGCGAGCTGCCCGAGCCCGTGCTGCCGTGGTTGCTGGGCGTGGCCCGCAACCTGCTGGCCAAGCAGCGTGACTCACGCGGCCGGCGGCAGGCGCTGGTCGACCGCATCGCCGCGCTGAGCACCGAACGCGACGCCGTGGCCTGGGACGTGGCCGACCACGTCGTGGACCGGACGACCGCGCTGGCCGCGCTCGCGACCCTGCCGGAGCAGGACGTGGAGGCGATGGCGCTGACGAGCTGGCACGGCCTGCCGCCCGAGCAGGCCGCCACCGTGATGGGCTGCTCCACCCGCACCTACAACGTGCGGTTGCACCGTGCCCGCAAACGGTTGAGCCGGGCGCTGCGCGCCGAACCGGCCGGCGGTCAGGCCGGGAGTGCCGGGCGCCCGCGAGCGGTCGAACACGGACAGCGGTTCGCGGAGGAGGCGTGATGGACACCGGGCAATCTTGTAACACTCCCCAGGAGGAGCACATGACCGAGCGCATGTTCGCCCAGCTCAAGCCCGAGCGGCTGGACGAGCTGACCGAGGTGGCCCATCGCCGCCGCCGTACGGACGATCTCGCCCGGGCCTTCCGGACCCCGGCCGCGCCGCCGCGGCGCGTCCCTTCGCTCGGACGCCGCCCGTGGTTCCTGGGGGGTGTGCTGGCGGCGGGGCTGGCCGCCGCCGTGATCGTCGTGCCCGGGGTGACCCCCGATTCGGACCCGGCCGTCACCGGCGCCGTGGGGCAGCCCGGAGGGAACTCACACGTCGCCGCCGCACCCGGCACGGACGCCCCCACCACCGGCGCCCCCACCACCGAGGTCCTTGACGCGCGTACCGTGCTGCTGGCCGCCGCCGAGAGCGCGTCCAGAGTCGAGGCCGGCACCGGGCACTACTGGTACACACGCGACCGCACCTTCAGCCGCCACGTCGTCGACGACGACGCGTACGCCACGAGACTGAAGGTCCTCGTCGCCGAGCGGGACAAGAGGGCGGCGTCGGGCTCCCGGCAGGCCGCCGACCGGTGGTTCGAGGACAAGGTGACCGAGCTCAAGAAGAACCCCGCGCCGCTGCCTTACGTCGTCTTCTCCGCGAGCACGGACGAGACCTGGCGGGCCCGCCGGAAGGGGGACGCCAACCGCAACGTCAGCAGGTCGGACGGCAGGCTGACGTTCGGGTCGCCCGAGGACGAGCGGAAGTGGCGCGCGTCAGGTGCGCCCCGGCTCGTCAAGGGCGGCGAGAGGAGTTACGAGGACCGGCTCGACCGGGTCCTCTCGATCGACAACCCCGGCATCACCATCCGCAACGTCGACCGGCTGCCGACGGACGAGAAGGTGCTGGAGCGGCGGCTGCACGAGCTGTACCGGGCACGCCCCGGCGGCGGCGCGAACGAGGAGGACTTCTCCGTCTACCTGTGGCAGACGGCCGTCGACCTGCTGAACGCCCCGATCACGCCGGGCACCCGCGCGGCGCTGTTCCGGGTGCTGGCCGGTGAGCGAGGGCTGACCGCCCTCGGCGATCGCGCCGACGCGCTGGGGCGTACAGGGGCGGCCCTGGCGGCGAAGGGCCCCGGCGACGACGGCGGATCGATCGAGTACCGGATCATCATCGATCCCGACTCGGCCAGGCTCCTGCAGTACGAGGTGGTCGGTGACGGCGAATCCGCGCCGAACCTCCGGGTCAGCCTGGAGGAGGCCGGCTGGGTGGACGATCTCCGCGAACGTCCCTGAACGGCACCTTAAGGGCGGCCGGGGCCAGATCCGTTCTGATCGAATGGGTCGCACGCCCCGGCCGTTTCCGTCTCTCACGTCGCGATGCGCACGAGGGAAATATCGGTTATCGCCCCACAAAGAGAGCGCACCTGTAACTCCAACAAATGGCTTGCGCGGGCGTGCCTGCGTCGGGTTGGTGTGGAAGAATTAATACAGGTATTCGAATCTAAGGGGGGAGGTGCGATGGATCTGTTCGGCTTTGGCCCTGAGCATCTCCCTTGTTTGGACGATATGGGCGATGGCGACTGGTGGGATCAGCTCATCGCCGGCTCGCCCCTTTGGTCGTCCGAGGGCGCACTTGCCCGTGAATACGTGCCGATCGTCGATCCCGATGCGCCAGAGCATGCGAGCCGATTCCGCACCCCGGCGACTTTTCCCTTCATTCGAGCATTTACGACTCATGCCGGTACCGCTGCCGTTGACGACTCCAGCACTGACGACTCCAGCGCTGACGAAACGGTGAATGGCACTGCCTCTGATTGCGCTCCTGACCACCATGCCGACATCCCCGGCCCTGGAGTCGGTTCCGCCGCCGCTGCCCCTCACGCAGGAGATGCCGACAGCGGCGCCCCTGCCGGTGCCGATGCCGCGCGCTCTGATGCCGGTGCTGATGCCCCGCACGCCGATGCCGCGCGCACTGATGCCGCGCGCGCTGATGCCGCGCGCACTGATGCCGCGCGCACTGATGCCGCGCGCACGGATGTAGGGCGCACCGATGGCGGTGCCGCCGACGGTGCTTTTCCTGACGGTGATTCTCCTGGTTGTGCTTCTCCTGACGCGGCTTGTCCGGATGGCGCCGGGGGTGCCTACAGCGGCGCTTCCGGCGGTGCTTTCGCTGGTGCTTCTGGTGGTGATGCCGGTGGTGCTTCTGGTGGTGATGCCGGTGGTGCGTCTGGCGGTGCCGAGGGCGCCGGCCGAAGCGATGTGGGCCCGGACCGGGATGCTTCTGGTGCTGGTGGGTCGTCGTCGTGGGTGGCGGTGGCGGCTGTTGGTGAGGCGGCGCGGGTAGTGGCGCTGGTGCCGGTGCCTGAGTCGGCGGAGGTGTGCCTGGCCGAGGCCGAGGAGTTGCTGGCGGCCCGGGACCGCATCACCAGCGCGCTGGCCGCCCGGGTGGGCCGGGTCCACCGGGCTGGGGAGGCGAGGAACCATGGGCATGCCTCGACCAGATTGTGGTTGCGCTCTGTCGGGGGCATGACGATCCCGGGTGCGGGCCGGTTGGTGACGATGGGCATGGAGTTGGGTCGTCTGTCGCGGGTGCGTGAGCGGTTCGCCGAGGGCAGCCTGGCCGAAGGCATTGTGGAGGCGATCTGTACCGCCACCTCCGGGTTGACCGACGAGCAGGCCACGACGGCTGAGGCGATTTTGCTGGAGTTGGCGGGTTCGGCGGGGGCTGCGGAGGTGGCCAAGGCGGGGCGGTATCTGCGGGCGGTGCTGGACCCCGACGGCCACGAGCAGGACGAGCAGGCCGACTTCGACCGCCGGTTCTTCCGGGTGCGGCGGCGCAGGAACGGCGGGCTGGAGGGAGAGTTCTACCTCCCGGTCGAGGCGGCCGCGCGG
Source organism: Microbispora sp. H10949 (assembly GCF_014161435.1). Lineage (NCBI taxonomy): Bacteria > Bacillati > Actinomycetota > Actinomycetes > Streptosporangiales > Streptosporangiaceae > Microbispora > Microbispora sp. H10949. The sequence goes on from NZ_JABBWZ010000010.1 coordinate 59,405, forward strand.
TTGCAGCACCTGCTGGACGTCTACGCCAAGCCCAAGGCCGAGGGCGACGACCGGACCCTGAGCGTGCGGAACGCGGATGCGTTCATCGCGTTCCTGGAGAACAAGATCGCGGCCGAGCTTCTGGTGCTGGTCAACGCTGAATCCCTGCCCGACGACCCCCCAGCCGACAACCCCGGAGCCGCCGACCCCGCAGGCACCACCCCCTCAGGTGATCCCACAGCCGGCCCCTCAGACGACCCTACTGCCGGTCCCCCAGATGACCCCACTACCGACGGTCCCGCAGGCACCGACCCCTCAGCTGGACACCCCACCACCGACTCGGTAGACACCGACCCAGGCCCTGGTCCCGACCCTGATCCCGCCCCTTCGGGCACCGGCCCCTCAGACCCAGACCTCTCAGACCCAGCCCCGAACGATGACCCTGGCCCCGGGCCTGACGCCTGGCCGGGAGGTAACGCCCGGGTGGGACGCGAGGCCTGGTCGGGAGGCCGGGTGTGGCCTGGAGGCAGCGCCCGGCCGGGGAGAGATGCTCGGGTGGGACGCGGGGCCTGGCCAGGGGGCGCGGCCTGGGCGGGGGTGGGAGGCAGTCCGTCGCCGGGGGTGTGGTTGCGGGGGTTGCCGGGGTTGATCCTGGCGACCGGGCATCTGCTGCCCGTCTCCAGCGTGCACCGGTTGGCCCGTACCAGCACTTTGGTGCGGATCGTGATGGACGCCGGTGGGCAGGTGCTGGACATGGGCCGCAAGGTCCGTCTGGCCACTCCGGCGCAGCGGCGGGCGGTCTTCGCGCGGTATGCGACCTGCTGGGTGGACGGCTGCCCGCTGCCCGCCACCATGTGCCAGATCGACCACGCCGAGGACTGGTGCAGCGGCGGGCTGACCGATCTCAAGCTGCTGGGACCGGCGTGCCAGTTCCACAACCGCGACCGCTACCGCCACCCCACCCGCTACACCCGCCGCAAGATCGGCGACGACCGCTGGGCCTTCACCTACCGCAACCCCCGCACCACCCGGAGGGTGAGGACATGAGGGGGTCAGAGAAGGGTCGTCTGACCGGAGCCGGCGAGGGGGTCACGGTGCTTGCGCAGGTGCCTCCAGCGCGGCAGGTCGTCGAGGTAGGACCACGACAGCCGGTGGTGCGGGGTCGGGCCGCTTTCGGCGAGAGCGCGTTGGTGGACCGGCGACGGATAGCCCGCGTTCGCGGCGAAGCAATAGGCCGGATGCTCCTCGCCGATCTCGGCCATCAGCCGGTCGCGGTGGACCTTGGCCAGCACCGACGCGGCAGCCACGGAGACCGAGCGCTGATCCGCTTTCACCTCGCACCGCACCCGCCACGGGCGTCCGAGGAAGTCGTGCGCGCCGTCGAGGAGCACTACGTCGGGCCGCAGCGGCAGGACCTCCAGGGCCCGGCACACGGCCCGGCGCAGCGCCTCCGTCATGCCGACCTCGTCGATCTCCTCCGCACTGGACTCGCCGTACGCGTGACAGGTGAGCCAGCCCGGCAGGACCTCCGCGAACGCCTCCCGCTGCGCCTGGCCGAGCAGCTTGGAGTCGGTCAGGCGGACCGTGCGCTCCCCGCGCCCCGGCAACTCGGGCGGCGGGCCGAAAGCGGTGACGGCCGCGCAGACCACGACCGGCCCGGCCCAGGCGCCGCGGCCGACCTCGTCCACACCGGCGACATGGACCGCCCCGGCCGCCCGCAACTCGTCCTCGATCTCGTATCCGGCGACGCGTCGGCGTGGGGTGGCAGGCGGGGACCCCCGGCTCGGTTCGGGCTCCAGGCCGGGCAGCGCATCGGTCATCCCGGCATCATCGCACGCACCACCGGCCTCAGGAGCGCACTCGTTACGCGCCGCCGTCGATCCAGGCATACGCGTCGTAGCCGGAGACTCCGGCGTCGTCCGTGGACTTCGTACAGGTCAGGCTGGCCGCACCGCGGCCCGGCGCCTCCGGGTGCGCCGGGCCGGGAAGGGAGGGTCAGGAACAGGTGGTGCCGTTGAGGGTGAAGGCGGCCGGTTTGGGGTTCTCGCCGGTGTAGGTGCCGTTGAAGCCGAGGTACAGCGACTGGCCCGGCTTGAGCGTCTTGTTCCACGCGTAGTTCTCGGCCGTGACGGCGGTGCCGGTCTGGGTCCAGACGGCCGACCAACCGTTGGTAAGCCGCTGGGAGGCGAGCGGGAAGGAGAAGGCCAGCTTCCACCCGTCGACGATGGCGGTGCCGGTGTTGGTGATCGTGACGGTGGTGGTGAACCCCCCGTCCCAGGTGGTGGCGGCGTAGGTCACCCTGCATCCGGAACCGGACGACGCCGACTGGCTGGGGGACACCGACGGGCTGGGCGAGGACGTTCCCCCAGGCTGCGCGATGGCCGTGTACGGCGCCGAGGGGTTGCTCAGGTTGCCGGCGGCGTCGCGGGCCACGACCTGGAAGGTGTACGGCTTGCCGCCTTCGAGCCCGGTGACGATGTCGCGGGGAGTGCCGTTCTCGCCCTCGTACGCGTAGCCGTGGTCGGTCCGCCGGAACAGGTCGTAGCGGGGCGAGATGCCACTGTCGTCGCTGACGGTGTACCAGGCGAGGAAGATGCCGCCGGGGATGTCCATCCCGGTCACGGTCGCCATTCCGGTCGGCGTGCCGGGAGGTGTGGTGTCCGTCCCCGGGCTCGGACTGGCGACGGGCGGCTCGACCATGGCCCGCTGGCGGACCAGGTCGGAGGGCGCGCTGAGATTGCCTGCGGCGTCCTTGGCGACGACGTAGAACAGGTAGTCGCGCCCGGGAGTGAGGTTGTACACGACCCCGACGACCCTGTCGCCGGACGAGGAGAGCTGGGCGGTCACAGGGGTGAAGGCGCCGTCGATCCAGGCATACACGGTGTAGCCGGTGACCGCGACGTCGTCCGTGGACTTCGTCCAGGTCAGGCCGGCCGCGCCGTTGACGTAGGCCGCGTACGGCTCCGGGCCCTCGGGACGGGTGGGCGGGGTCCGGTCGATCGGGCTGGGGCTGGGCGGCGGACTGGAGGGAGGCATGCCGCTGAGGTAGCCGGCGCTGGCCGTCAGTTCGTTGGACGGCGGGCCCGCGTTCCCCGCCGCGTCTTTCGCGACGACCCGGAACGTGTACGACTGTCCCAGGGTGAGGCCGCTGACGATGGACCCCGGGCCGGTCGTGGTGCGGATGGAGGTGAAGACGCCGTCCTGCTTGACCTGGACGTCGTAGGCGGTGACGCCGACGTCGTCGGTCGCGGCGCCCCAGCACAGCGACACGCCGATGCCGAGGCCCGATCCGGGAGCCGCGGGCAACGGACAGTGCCACAGGGCTCCCGGAGCGCTGGGCGGGGTGGTGTCTCCGGCCGCCGCGGCGGCCGGGAGACCGGCGGCGCCCATGAGTCCGGCGCCCATGAGTCCGGCGCTCATGAGAACAGCGGCGGTGTGCAGACCTTTGACGGGCAACTGTTCACCTCTAGTTCGGGCGGCCCGGCACGTCAGGCGGGACGGCCGGGCCACGGGTCGAAGTCACGAGCAGGTGGTGCCGTTGAGAGTGAAGGCGGTGGGTTTGGGGTTGGAACCGCTGTAGGTGCCGTTGAAGCCGACCTGGACGGACTGTCCGGGGGCGATGGTCTTGTTCCAGTCGAGGTTGACGGCCGTCACGTTCGCGCCGTTCTGGGTCCAGGTGGCCGACCAGCCGGGCGGGCTGATCTTCTGGGTGCCGGGGAAGGCGAACCTCAGCGTCCAGCCGTCGACTGCGGCCGTGCCGGTGTTGGCGATCGTGACGGTCGCGGTGAACCCGCCGCCCCAGTCGCTCGTGCCGTACGTCACCCGGCATCCGCCACCCGGCGACGGTGAGGGGGACGGCGACGGGCTGGGCGAGGGGGACGGCGAAGGGCTGGGCGACGGCGAAGGGCTGGACAGGCCGTGCTGAGCGGTCGCGGTGAGCGTGGCCGAGGGCTGGCTGGAGTTGCCCGCAGCGTCCCGCGCCACGACGTAGAAGGTGTAGCTCGTGCCGGCGACCAGCCTCTCCGCGACGTAGAGGAGAGTGGTCGATGAACCGATCTTGCTGAAGCCGGTGCCCTGCCTCATGTACACGTCGTAGCCCGTGACCCCGGTGTCGTCGGTCGAGGCCGTCCAGCACATCGGCACCGCGTTCGTGAAGTCCGCGCCGCAGACCCGCAGTCCGGTGGGCGCGCTCGGCGGCGTGGTGTCCACCGGAGACGGCGAGACGGACGGAGAGACGGACGGAGAGACGGACGGCGAGGGGCTGGGGGACGGCGACGGACTGGGGGAGGGCGAAGGGCTGGGGGACGGCGACGGGCTCACCGTGCCCTCCGGCGGGGTGCCCCACACCAGCGTGTTCCCGTCGTACACCGGCACGTGGGAGGCGGCCGAGGCCGACCAGTCGTTGGCCGGGTCCCAGGTCGCGCCGTTCGGCACGGAGATGCGCAGCTGGGCGCTGCGCCGGTAGAGCTGGGCGTCGCCGGGGTAGATCGGCTTGCCGGTGCAGTCCACCTCCGCGTAGTAGGTGCGGTCCCGGGCGAGGACGGGCCCGCTCACGGCGCAGCCGCTGCTGTCGCCGCCGGTCACCTTCACCTGCGAGGCCGAGGTGGAGCCGTCGAGCGTGAAGTAGTAACGCGCCTTCCCCGACTGGAGGACGCGCGGAGGCCAGTTCGACGTGTTGGTGATGGTGACGGCCAGCGAAGTGCCGTCCACACCGGTGTAGACGTTGTCGACACCCGCGGTGATCTCGTCGTACTTCCTCTCCGGCGCGGGGAAGTCCGCCAGGGGCGTGCCGCCGTACTCCTTGGCGAACCGCGCGAGCACGTTGGTGATGCCGGAGTTGTAGTCGATCGCCACCTCGTTGCGGACATAGTCCGTACGGCTGTCGGTGTAGGCGTCGGCGGCGTCCGGTCCTCCGGCGAGCGCGCCGTACAGGACGTGCAGGTTCGGGCCGGTGGTGTCGCTCATGTATCCGAGGTACTGGCCGCTGGCCGCCCGATGGTGGACGTGCGTCGGCGGGTTGGTCCCGAAGCCGACCATGTAGCTGGAGTGGCGGGGATTGTCGCCGAGTGCGTAGTCGACCTGCCGCTTGGCGAAGTCGTGGTAGCGGGAGTAGAGCGGGTCGCCGGTGCCGAGGTGGTCGGCGTAGACGAGGGCGACCCACGCGGTGTTCAGCGCCATGCGCAGGGAGGCCCAGTTGAAGACGTACGCCAGGCCGCCGGGGGTGATCGTGCCCTTCTTGCCCTTGTAGCCAACGGTCCAGTAGTCGAGGTAGCGCTGGACGTCGTCGATGTACTTCTGCTCGCCGGTCAGCGTGGCCATCAGCGCGTAAACGCCGTATTCCTTGTCGTTCCACCCCAGGCCGAAGGTGTAGGCGGGCACCGTGGTCCCGCCCGCGCCCTGGCCCGCGTCGGGCTCGCTGCCCATCTTCGGGTAGAACTCGCGGGCCTTGTCCAGGTAGCTCCCCGTGCCCGTGGCCCGGTAGAGCCAGACGGACGCCCAGGCCAGCTCGTCCCAGTACATCTTGGTCGCGCCGGGGTGGTCGGAGCCGCCCTCCCAGGTCGAGTTGTAGTAGCCGGAGATGCCCGGCACACAGCTCGTGTACGCGGTGTCCTGGCCGTTCGTCCCCTTGGTCGTGTCGGCGAACGTGAACAGCTGCCTGGCGTGCGTCAGCAGCGTGTCGGCGTACGACGGGTCGCTCTGGCGGAAGGCCATCGAGGAGGCCGCCATGGCCGCGGCCGTCTCGGCGACGACGTCGGTGCCCTTGCACGTCGGGGTGATCTTGTAGACCGGCCGCGACATGCCCTTGATGTCGATCACCTCGGGCGGACCCCAGTACGCGTGGTCCACGCTGCCGTCGCCCACCTGGACGTACAACGTCTCCGGCTCGGGGTGGGCGGCGATCAGGTAGTCGGTGGCCCATTTGAGGTTGTTCAGCATCGGTGTGAGCTGGGTCCCGTAGCCGGACCGGTTCTCGACCAGCCCCCAGGCCAGCATCGTGGTGGTGAACGCCATCGGGAAGCCGAACTTGACGTGGTCGCCCGCGTCGTACCAGCCGCCGGACAGGTCCACCCCCGCCGGCTTGCCGTCGTTCAGCGTGCGGTCGCCGCGCCACTCCACCCGGCTCCAGGCGGGCTTCCTACCCGACTGCTGCGCCTCGTAGAAGTAGATCGACTTCTGCAGGGCCTCGGTGTAGTTGTACGACGCCGCGGCCTGGGCCCGCGTCGGCCCGGGGACGAGCGGGGCGGCCAGCACGGCGGCCAGCGCGGTGACCAGCACTGTGGCCAGCGCAGTGGCCGGCCGGCCCAGCGACAGGGGTCTCATCGATGCCTCGTCTCAGGAACAGGTGGTGCCGTTGAGGGTGAAGGCGGTGGGTTTGGCGTTGGCGCCGGTGTAGGTGCCCTGGAAGCCGATCTGGACGGACTGGCCGGCACCGATGGTCTTGTTCCAGTCGAGGTTCACCGCGGTGACGGCGGTCCCGGTCTGCGTCCAGGTGGCCGACCAGCCGGGCGGGGAGATCTTCTGGTTGCCCGGGAACGCGAACTTCAGGGTCCAGCCGTTGATCGTCGCGGCACCGGCGTTGGTGATCGTGACGGTCGCGGTGAACCCGCCTCCCCAGTCGTTGGTCGCGTACGCGACCTTGCACGTGCCCCCGGACGAAGGCGACACAGACGGGGACACAGACGGGGACGCAGAAGGCGACACAGAGGGAGATGCAGAGGGAGATGCAGAGGGCGACGCCGACGGGGACGCGGAGGGGGACGCCGACGGTGATGCGGACGGGGACGCTGAGGGAGACGCCGAGGGCGAGGCCGACGGGGATACCGACGGGGAGGGTCCGGTTCCCGGCGGGGTTCCCCAGAGCAGCCTGCCGTCGTTGCCGTACAGCGTCATGCGGTCGGCGCCCTTCGCCGACCAGTCGTTGGACGGGTCCCAGGTCGCGCCGTCGGCGACGCCGATCCTGAGCTGCACCTCGCGGCGGAACTCCGACTGGCCGCCCGGGAAGATGAGCGTGCCGGTGCAGTCGACCTCGGCGTAGTACGTCCGGCCCTCCAGCAGGTGCGGCCCGGTGGGCTGCTTGCACTGGGTGTAGGACGTGCTCACGGTGACCTGGCTCGCCGTCGTCGAGCCGTCGAGCGTGAAGTAGTAGCGGAACTTCGCCCGGTCGAGCACGGTCGCGGGCCAGGCCGACTTGTTGATGACGAAGGTCTTGGCCGCCGTCTCCCGGGTCGTGTGGGTGATCGTCGGCTCCAGGGAGAACTCCGGGCCGTCGGGCGTCTCGCGCGGCAGCGTCGCGAGGGGCGACCCGCCGTACGCGCCGTAGAGGACGGCGAGCGAGCTGGTGATGCCGGAGTTGAAGTCGAGCGCGACCTCGTTCTTGACGTAGTCGCCCCGGCTGTCAGTGTAGGCGTCGGCGCCGTCCGGGCCGCCGACCAGCGCGCCGTACAGGATGTGCCTGCTCACGGTGGGTTCGCCGTCGGGACCGGCGTTGGTCCAGGAGCCGTGGGCGCCGCGGTGGTGGGGGTTGCGCGGCGGGTTGGTCCCGAACCCGATCATGTAGCTGGAGTGGCGCGGGTTGTCGCCGAGCGCGTAGTCGATCTGGCGCTTGCCGAAGTCGTGGTAGCGGGCGCGGAGCGAGCTGGACGAGCCGAGATAGTCCGCGTACCTCAGGGCGACGAACGCGGTGTTGGCCGCCATGCGCAGCGAGGCCCAGTAGAAGATGTACGCCAGGCCGCCGGGGGTGATCGTGCCCTTCTTGCCCTTGTAGCCCACGGTCCAGTAGTCGAGGTAGCGCTGGACGTCGTCCTTGTACTTCTGCTCGCCGGTCAGCTCGGCCATCTGCTCGTAGACGGCGTACTGCTTGTCGTTCCAGCCGAAGCCGAAGTTGAAGACGGGGACCTGGACGCCGTTGCTCCCGGGGTCTTCCTGGGTGCCCATCTTGGGATAGAACTCGCGGGCCCGGTCGAGGTAGCTCGCGGTGCCCGTGGCCCGGTAGAGCCAGACGGACGCCCAGGCCAGCTCGTCCCAGTACATCTTCGTGGCGCCCTCGACCTGGCCGCCCTCGCCGGTGGAGTTGTAGAAGCCCTGCGCGGCGCTGACGCAGTTCACGTACGCCGTGTCGCGGCCGTTCGTCCCCTTGGTCGTGTCGGCGAACGTGAACAGCTGCCTGGCGTGCGTCAGCAGCGTGTCGGCGTACGACGGGTCGGTCGGCCGGAAGACGATCGACGACGCGGCCATCTCGGCGGCGGTCTCGGCCGCCACGTCGGTGCCGGGGCACGACGCGGTGATCTTGTAGACCGGCCGCTTGTGGCCCTTGGCCTCGACGGTCTCCGGCGCACCCCAGTAGGAGTGGTCCTCGCCGCCGTCGCCGACCTGGACGTAGAGGACGTTCGGCTCGGGATGGGCGTTGATGAAGTAGTCGCCCGACTGCCGCAGCGTGTTCAGCAGGTACGGCAGCTGGCCCGACCTCTCGTAGGCCGACCGGTAGTCGACGCCGCCCCAGGCCAGGGTGGTGGTCATGGAGGCCATCGGGAAGCCGAACTTCACATGGTCGCCGGCGTCGTAGAAGCCGCCCGACAGGTCGACTCCGGCGGACTTCCCGTCGTTCACGGTCGAGTCGGCCCGCCAGGTCACCCGGTTCGTGGACGGCAGATGGCCCGACTCCTGCGCCTCGTAGAACAGGAACGACTTCTGCAGCGCCTCGCCGTAGGCGAACGTGGCGGCGGAGGCGGGAGCCCCGCCGGAGGTGCCGGACAACACGGCGCCGGTCGACACTGTCACGGCCAGTGCCGCCGCAGTGCTCGCGCTCAGCAGCCGTCGCGGTAGTCGCATGGAAATCCCCCCAGGGATGACGTACGGGCGGGACGACCGGAAAGGGATCCCGCCCGGATCGTGCGTACGGGACCTGGCGCGCTCCAAGCGCGGCCCTGGACGCAGGGCCGTCCGTACAGGTCAGGGGCGTCACAGCGAGCCGGGGGAGTGAAACTTTCAGCACGAGCCCGGCCGCTGTGAGGGCATGGCGACCACGAATTAACCGCGCCGGACATTTCGAGAAACGCCGCGTACCTAGCGTCCGAGTCGTGGATGCAGGGCTGTATACAACACCGGACACGGGCCCGGCCGGGAGGACGAAACTCCGGCGGGAGCAGGTCTACGGCGAGTTGCGCCGGCGGCTGATGCTCGGCGAGTTCGCGATCCGGTCCCGGCTGGTGGAGGAGCGGATCGCCGCGCTGCTGGAGGTCTCCAGGACCCCGGTACGCGAGGCGCTGGTCCGCCTTCTCGCCGACGGCCTGGTGGAGCGGGGCCAGGACGGCGGTTACTACGTCGCCCAGCCCGACCTGCACGACCTCAGAGACCTCTACGAACTGCGGGTGACTCTGGAACTGCGCGGGATCAGCCGCGCGCTGGAGCCGGCCGTACGCGGGCACGACCCGGCGGTGCTGGAACCCCTGCGCGACCAGTGGCGCGCGCTGCGGGACGACCAGCCGGAGCCCGACCCGCAGTTCGTGGTGATGGACGAGGACTTCCACGTCACGATGAGCCGCGCCTCGGGGAACGCGGCGCTCACGAGCACCCTCGCGTCCGTCAACGCGCGGATCAGAGCGGTGCGCATGTACGACTTCCTGACCGCCGACCGCATCACCCTCACGATCCTGCAGCACCTGGAGATCGTCGAGGAGGTCCTCGCCGGGCGTCTCGAGGACGCCCTGACCGCGATGCGCCGGCACGTCGGGGAGTCGATGGACGTCGTCGAGCGCAGGGCCGCTCGCGCGATCACCCAGATGGCCCTCAACCGAGGCAGGCGCCATGACGTTGACCGAGGCTCCCACTGACCATCCCCTGCTCGCGGCTCGCGGCCTGACCCGGGCGTTCGGCGACGTCGTCGCCAACGACGGGGTCGACTTCGACGTACGGCCCGGCGAGGTGCACGCCCTCGTCGGGGAGAACGGCGCGGGCAAGAGCACCCTTCTCAAGCTCATCTACGGCGTGCACCGGCCCGACGCGGGCGACCTGGTGGTGGACGGCACGCCCGTGCGGGTCGGCAGCCCGGCCGCCGCCCGGTCCCTCGGGATCGGCATGGTCTTCCAGGACCTGCGGCTGGTCCCCGCGCTGACCGTGACGGAGAACGTCGCGCTCGCGATGCCCGGCAGGCTCAGGCCCGCCGCGCTCGCGCGGCGCATCGCGGCCGCCGCCGAGGAGTACGGCCTCGCCGTGGACCCGCACGCGAAGGTCGCCCACCTGTCGATCGGCGAGCGCCAGCGCGCCGAGATCCTGAAGGTCCTCCTCACCGGCAGCCGGGTGATCATCCTGGACGAGCCGACCAGCGTGCTGGCCCCCCAGGAGGTCTCCGCCCTCTTCCAGGTCGTCCGGCGGCTGCGCGGCCTCGGGTACGGCGTCGTCATCGTCACCCACAAGCTGGGTGAGGTCAGGGCCGTCGCCGACCGGGTCACCGTGCTGCGCGGCGGCCGGGTGATCACCGGCGGGGCGGACCCGGCCGCGTACGACGACGCCGAGCTCGTGGAGGCGATGGTGGGCCGGGCGGTGCCGCCGCTGCCCGCCGACCGCCCCGCGCCGCCGCCCGGCCGTACGGCCGCGCTCTCCCTCACGTGGGTGAGCGCGTACGGCGACAACGGGGTGCTCCGGCTGCGCGACGTCACGCTCGACGTGCTCCCCGGCGAGGTCGTCGGGGTCGCGGGCGTGGCGGGCAGCGGCCAGCGGGAGCTGTGCGAGGTCGCCTGCGGCCTGCGCCCGGCCGCGACGGGTGTGGTCGCGGTCGCGGGCGAGGCGCTCACCGGCCCGTCCGGGCGGGTCGCCGAGGTGCCGGAGGACCCGCTGGCCGACGCCGTCGTCCCCGGGCTCACGGTCGTCGAGCACGTCGCGCTCGGCCTGCCGCGCAGGCCGCGGCGGCGGCTGAACGTCGACTGGCGGCGGGTGGCCGAGATCTCCCGCGACCTGGAAGGCCGCGCCGGGCTCGGCATGGCCGCGGCCCGCCGCAGGGTCGCCGAACTGTCCGGCGGCAACGTCCAGCGGGTCATGCTCACCCGGGCCCTCGCCCGTGACGACGCCGCGCTGGTCGTCGCGGCCTACCCCAGCCGGGGCCTCGACATCGCGACCACCCGGCGTACGCAGGAACTGCTCCTGGAGCGGGCGGCGGCGGGCGCGGGCGTGCTCGTCGTCTCCGAGGACCTCGACGAGCTCATCGCGATCAGCGACCGCATCGCCGTCCTGCACGACGGCCGCCTGGCGGGCGTCGTGGCGGCGCGCGGCGCCGACCGGCAGGAGATCGGACGCCTCATGCTCGGCGGTGCGATCGGTGGTGCGGCATGACGGCGACGCTCACGCGGCCCGCGGTAGCCGACCGGACCGTCTCCCCGGTCAGGACGGCGCTGAGGACGGCGGCGCGGTGGATCGGGGCGCTCGCCGGGGCGGTGGCGCTGTTCGCCGTCCTCCTGCTGGCCAAGGGGGTCGACCCGGTCGCGGCGCTGACCGGCATGGTCGCGCAGGCGTTCACCGGGCCGAGCCTGGAGCAGATCGTCATCAAGGCGACCCCGCTGGTCCTCGGCGCGATGGCGGTCGTGCTGCCCGCCCGGGCCGGACTCACCAACGTCGGCGGCGAGGGGCAGATCCTCATCGGGGCCGTCGCGGGCGCGGGCGTGGGCCTGTCCGTCCCCGGGCCGGCCGCGCTGCCGCTCATGCTGCTCGCCGGGGCGGCCGGCGGCGCCCTGTGGGCGGGCGTGGCGGCGGCGATGCGGCTGGTGGTGGGGGTCAACGAGGCCGTCACCACGCTGCTGCTCAACTACGTGGCGCTCGACGTCATGCTCTACCTCATCTACGAGCCGTGGAAGGACCCGCACGGCTCCGGGCAGCCGGCCACCCGCCCGCTGGAGATCGTGCAGCGGATGCCGCTGGTCAGCGGCACCGCCGTCCACATGGGGATCGTCGTCGCCCTGCTCGTCGCCGTCGCCGTGTGGCTGGTGCTGCGCGGCACGTCGTTCGGCTTCCACCTGTCGGTCGTCGGCGGCAACCCCGAGGCGGCCCGCCGCGCCGGGCTGCCGGTGGCGCGGCTGATCCTCGCGGCGATGCTGCTCGGCGGGGCGTTCGCGGGGCTGGCCGGAGCCGTCCACCTGGCCGGGGTCGAGTTCAAGCTCAGGCCGGGGCTCACCACGAACATCGGCTACATCGCGTTCCTCGCCGCCTGGCTCGCCCGGCACCGGCCGCTGCCGGCCGTGGGGGCGGCGCTGCTGCTCGCCGCGGTCACGGTGGCCGGCGACAGCCTCCAGCTCGACAGCGGGCTGCCGGCCGCGACCGTGAACGTCCTGATGGGCCTCGTTCTGCTCGCCGTACTCGGATGGAGTCGCCATGCTCGTCGTTGACGTGCTCGCCGGAGGGGTCAGGGGCGGGACCGCGATCATGTTCGCCGCGCTCGGCGAGACGCTGGCCGAGCGGGCCGGGGTGGTCAACCTCGGCACCGAGGGCTGCATGCTGGTCGGCGCGCTCGGCGGCTACGCCGTCGCGGCGGAGACCGGGAGCCCCTGGCTCGGCCTGCTGGCCGGGGCGCTCGCGGGCGCGCTGCTCGGGCTGGTGCACGCCGCCGCCGTCCTGTGGCGGGGCGCCGACCAGTTCGCCACCGGCCTCACGCTCATGTTCCTCGGGCTCGGCCTCACCTCGCTGTTCGGCGCGGCGTACGTCGGCAGCCCTGCCCCGGGGTTCGACCCGGTGCCGGTGCCGGTGCTCGGCGATCTCCCGATCGTGGGGGAGATCCTGTTCCGGCACGACCCGGTGACCTACCTGTCGTTCGCCGTCGCGCCCCTGCTGTGGTTCCTCCTCGGCCGCACCAGGACCGGCCTGCTGGTGCGCACGGCCGGGGAGCGCGCCGACGTGCTGCACGCGCACGGGCACTCGCCCGCCCTGGTCCGCGCCGCCGCCGTGGTGGCCGGCGCCGGGCTGGCCGGGCTCGGCGGGGCCCAGCTCTCCACGGCGTACGCCCACGCCTGGTTCGAGGGCATGACGGCGGGCCGGGGCTTCATCGCGGTCGCGCTCGTCATCTTCGCCGCCTGGCGTCCCCTGTGGGTGATGGCCGGGTCGTACCTGTTCGGCGCCGCGCTCGCCGTGGCGCCGGCGCTGCAGGCCCGCGGGGAGGCGCTCAACCAGTTCGCCCTCGACGCCCTGCCCTTCGTCATCACCCTCGTCATCCTCGCGATCCTCGGCAGGCGCACGCTGCGCGCCGCCCCCGAGGAACTCCGCCGCGTCTTCGCTCGCTAGCCGGGAGACCCCATGCGCACGATCATCGCCGGGGCGGCCCTCACCGCCCTCGCCGTCCTCTCCACCCTCACGACCGCCTGCTCCGCCAACACCGCAGGGACCGCCGCGCCCGCCGCCCCGGGCGGCGCCGCGCCCGGCAAGGACTCGCCCGCCGTCGGGTTCGTCTTCGTCGGCCCGAAGGACGACTATGGCTACAACCAGGCCGCCTACCAGGGCAGTCAGGAGGTGGCCAAGGTGTTCCCGCAACTGAAGGTGATCACCGCGGAGAACGTGCCCGAGGACGACAACGCCGCCCGCGTCATGAACAGCATGATCGCCAAGGGCGCCCGGATCATCTTCGCCACGTCGTACGGACACCTGGACGCCGCGCTCAAGGTGGCCGCCGAGCACCCCGACGTCGTGGTCGTCCAGCAGGGCAACCTCATCACCGGGACCACCCCGCCGAACGCGGGCACGTTCTTCGGCACCGTGTACGAGCCCGTGTACCTCGCGGGCATCGCGGCGGGCAAGGCGACGAAGACCGGCAAACTCGGATACGTCTACGCGTTCCCGATCAGCCAGACCATCGACAACATCGACGCCTTCGAACTCGGCGCCCGCTCGGTGAACCCCACCGTGAAGACGTACGCGGTGAGCACGTCGAGCTGGTGCGACCCGGCGAAGCAGGCCGAGGCGGCGGCGAACCTCCTCAAGCAGGGCGTCGACGTGATCACCCAGCACCAGGACTGCACCGCGACCGTCATCAAGGCGACGGAGGCGGCCGGCGCGATGACCGTCGGCTACCACGCCGACGCCTCCGGCATCGCCCCGAAGGGCTGGCTGACCGGGTCACAGTGGAACTGGGGACCGCTCTACTCCGACATCGTCCGCACGGCCCTGGCCGGCACGTTCACCGGCTCGAAGTACAACGCGAACTTCCGGGTCGGCTACAAGACCGGCGACAACCCCTTCGTGCAGTCGCCGTACGGGCCGGGCGTGGACGAGGAGACGAAGAAGCTGGTCGACGCCGCGAAGGAGAGGCTCAGGAGCTCCTCGCCCTTCGCCGGGCCGGTGCGCGACCAGGAGGGCAAGGTCCGCGTCCCTGAGGGCACCGTGCCCGACTACGAGACCATCGAGAAGATCGACTACTTCGTCGAGGGCGTCGTCGGAAGCCTGCCGAAGTCGTGAGGTCCTCAGTCATGACCACCACTCCGTATCCCTGGCCCTGGCACGGGCGTCTGGACCCGTCCCGGCTCGCCCTGCTCGCCGTGGCCTGCCCGGATCGCGCCGCCAGAGGGGGGATGGCTGGGGGGACGCCCGGCCTGGAGGAGGCGGTGCGCGGCGCGGGCGGCCTGGTGGTCCGGGTCGGGGTCCGCCCGCCGCTGCGCCCCGCCGGGCCTCCGGTGGCACCGTCGAGTAGGGCTCCGGGTAAGGCTCCGGACTGCGACGTCGCGGCGGCGGGGTGGGACGGGTTCCACGGCAGCGGCCTCGACGACCTGCTCAGGGCCGCCGGGCGCGACCTGCTGGCGCTCACCGGCTGCTGCCTGGAACTCGGCGTCCACTCGACGATGCGGTCGGCCAACGACCGGGGGTACGAGTGCCTGCTGGTGGCGGACGCCTGCGCCGCCGCCGACCCCATGCTGGCCGGGGCCGCCCTCTCCATGATCGAAATGTCCGGCGGGATCTTCGGCGCGGTCGGATCGAGCGCCGCCCTCATCAGGGAGCTGTCATGATTTTTCCGGTTGTCGAGGCGGAGCCGTACGCCTGGCCGTACGACGGTGGGCTCGATCCCGCCACCACCGCCCTGATCTGCGTCGACTGGCAGGTCGACTTCTGCGGGCCGGGCGGCTACGTGGACATGATGGGCTACGACCTGTCGCTCACCCGGGCCGGTCTGGAGCCCACCGCGCGGGTGCTCGCCGCCTGCCGCGAACGCGGCCTCCTGGTCGTGCACACCCGTGAGGGACACCGGCCCGATCTCGCCGACTGCCCGCCCAACAAGCTGTGGCGGTCACGGCGGATCGGCGCGGGGATCGGCACGGCGGGGCCCTGCGGGCGAATCCTCGTGCGCGGCGAGCCGGGCTGGGAGATCGTCCCCGAGGTCGCGCCCGTCGAGGGCGAACTCGTGGTGGACAAGCCGGGGAAGGGCGCGTTCTACGCCACCGACCTCGACCTGCTGCTGCGGACGCGCGGGATCACCCATCTCGTGCTGACCGGGATCACCACCGACGTCTGCGTGCACACGACCATGCGCGAGGCCAACGACCGGGGATACGAGTGCCTGCTCCTCTCCGACTGCACGGGCGCGACCGACAAGGGCAACTACGAGGCGGCCCTGAAGATGGTCACCATGCAGGGCGGCGTCTTCGGCGCGGTCGCCCCGTCCGCCGCGCTCCTCGCCTCGCTCCTCGTTTCGCCGACGGCGGCTCTGTGACCCCCGCCGAGGTCGTCGCGGGCACGTACCGGAGGATCCGCGAACGCGGGGACGACGGCGTCTGGATCAGCCTCCGCCGGGAGGCCGACGTGCTGCGCGACCTGGACGGGCTCGACCCCGCGCTCCCGCTGTACGGCGTGCCGTTCGCCGTCAAGGACAACGTCGACGTGGCCGGGTTGCCGACGACGGCGGCCTGCCCGGCCTTCGCCTACCGGCCCGCGCGTAGCGCCCCGCTCGTGGACCGCCTGGTGGCGGCGGGGGCGCTGCTCGTCGGCAAGACGAACCTCGACCAGTTCGCCACCGGCCTGTCCGGGACGCGCACGCCGTACGGCGCCTGTGAGTCGCCGCTGGTGCCGGGGCTCATCTCGGGCGGCTCGTCGTCCGGGTCGGCCGTGGCGGTCGCGGCGGGGCTCGTGCCGTTCGCCATCGGCACCGACACGGCGGGGTCGGGCCGCGTGCCGGCCGCGCTCACCGGGACGGTGGGGCTCAAGCCGTCCCGCGGCCTGGTGCCCACCCTCGGCGTCGTGCCCGCCTGCAGGTCGCTCGACTGCCCCAGCGTGTTCGCGCGCACGGTCGCGGACGCGACGGCGGTCCTGCGGGTGATCGCCGGGCCGCACCCCGGCGACCCGTGGTCGCGCACGCCGACACCCCGGAAGCCCGGCGGCGGCGCGTCCGCCCGGATCGGCGTCCCGCGTACGCCGGAGTTCTTCGGGGACGGCGCCGCGGCGGAGGCGTTCACCGCGGTGACCGAGCGGCTGGCGGGCCTGGGTCACGAGATCGTGCCGGTCGACCTGACGCCGTTCCTCGCGGCGGGGAGACTGCTCTACGAAGGGCCGTGGGTGGCCGAGCGGCTCGCGGGCGTGGGCGACTTCACCGCCCGGCACGCGCGCGACCTGCACCCGGTGACCCGGCGGGTGCTGGAGAGCGGCGGCGCGATCAGCGGGGCCGAGGTGTTCGGGGGGCTGCACCGCCTGCGGGAGCTGCGGTCCGTCACGGCGCCCGTGTGGACCCGGATCGACGCGCTGGCCGTGCCGACCGTGCCGACGACGTTCACGCTGGCGGAGATGGCCGAGGACCCCATCGGCCGCAACACGATCCTCGGCCACTACACCACGTTCGCGAACCTGCTGGACCTCGCCGCGGTCGCCGTGCCCGCCGGGCTCACCCCGGCCGGCCGGCCACACGGCGTGACCTTTCTGGCTCCGGCGGGGTCCGACGACTTCCTGGCCGCCCTGGGCTCGGGCTTCCTGGGTGAGAAGGACGAGAAGGCCGAGGCGGACCCGGCGCCCCGGGCGCCGGCGGGCCGGACCGTCCCGCTGGCGGTGGTCGGGGCCCACCGGGTGGGCCAGCCGCTGCACCCGCACCTGGTGGCGCTCGGCGCGAGGTTCGCCGCCGTCGCCCGGACGGCCCCCTGCTACCGGCTCTACGACCTCGGCGACAGGCCCGGCCTGGTCAGGGAGGAGGGCGGCTCCTCCGTCGAGGTCGAGTTGCACGAGATCGCACCGGCCGCACTGGGGGAGCTGCTCGTGACCGTCCCCAGTCCGCTGGGCCTCGGCACGGTGGAGCTGTCCGACGGCCGCCGGGTCCAGGGCTTCCTGTGCGAGTCGTACGCGGTGGGGTCGGCCAGGGACATCACCGGGCTGGGCAGCTGGCCCGCCTACCTCGCGGCCGGACGCGCGTAGCGCCCGGCCGCGAGGCGGTCGCGCCTACGCCGCCGCGGGCGCGTACGCCTCGACATCGCGGCGCCGCATCCGGTGGATCAACGTGTCCAGCGCCCAGGAGCCGGGGCCGAAGACGGCGATGAGGAAGAACGACCAGCAGAACATGGCCGCGGCCTCGCCGCCGTTGAGAAGCGGGAAGAGATCCTGCGGGGCGTGGACGGTGAAGTAGGCGTAGGCCATCGAGCCGGAGCAGAGCACCGCGCTGACGCGGGTGAACAGCCCGAGGAGGACGAGCGTGCCGAAGACCAGCTGGATGGCCGCCCCCCACCAGCCCGGCCACGAGCCGGTCGGCAGGACCTGACCCTTCCCGTCGATGCCGCCCAGGACCCCGAAGATCGACGACACGCCGTGGCAGACGAACAGCAGCCCGGTCACGACCCGGAAGAGCGAGAGCACCGGCCCGCTGATCTGACCGATTTTCACGGAGACCACCTTCTTTGTGGTGAAAAATAAGAATGAGAGCACCGGCCGACGAAAGTTTGGCTCAGAACTGTATAAACCGTGCAGAATTCCGGCGTTCCGAGCTTCACATTGTCGGCGGATTCGACGCCCGGCTGTGGGAAGCCGCGCGCAGGTAGGGGTGCAGACCCCGAAAGTGCAGGTCAACACCTTTATCCCAGCAGCGTCGCTGGTGGTGTCGCTCATGCGTCCATGGACTGCGACGAGCCCGATGTCACTGTTCGGCGCCGAACGGACAGCGGACCGCGCTGGTCTTAGATTGCTGGTGCGGAGGCCGGTAGTCAAGTGTTCAAGTAATGCTTAGGGGTGCCGTGGCGGCGCTATGCGGGATAATGCCTGGTAGTGCTCCGTCCACCCATCGGATTTTGGTTTCAGTGACCATTCGGGCCGCGTGAAACTTTCCGATCGGGTCGTGCGCTATCGCGTCCAGAGACACTCCTGCACGGTCTGCACCAGTGCCATCAGGCCCGCCGACACTCGTTCGCCCCGCCATGCGAGGGCGTACGTCAGCCGCAGATCGCCCGCGTCGAGCGGGACGAAGGCGACGTCGTCCCTGCGGACGGACGCGACGAGCAGAGCGGGAGTCGGGAGCAGGCCGACGCCCGCCGCGACCAGGTCGAGCGCGGCGGCGAAGTCGTCGATCTCGCCGGCCACCACGTGCTGCCGGTGGGGCCCGACGCGAGCGGCGAGCCGCGCCCACACGCCGCCGGGAGGGCGTTCACGGGGCACGAGCACCCGGTGCCGGGCGAGCCGTTCGGGCTGCAGCCGGGGCAGGTCCGCGAGCGGGTCCCCGGCGGGCACGGCCAGGTGACTGACGGGCACATGGAACCGGGCGGCCGTGGTCAGGTCACGGGGAAAGGGGCTCGCCAGGATCGCGGCGGTCACCTCACCGGCGGAGACGGCCGCGAGGGAGGCGGCGCGCCCGGCGGGACGCAGTTCCACCTCGGCCGGGGGATCGCGGCGGGCCATCCGGAGGGCCACCCGCGCCGCGAGACCACCCACCAGCGGGGGATAGGCCAGCCGGACGCCGGCGCCCGCCGGTGCGGCCAGCCGCCGCGCCTCGGCCGAGAAGGCCGCCGCGGACTCCAGCAACGTCTCGGCGTACGGCAGCAGCGTCTTCCCGGCGGGGGTCAGCCGCACCTCGCGGCTGGTCCGCTCGAACAGGCGGACCCCGAGCACACGCTCCAGCCGCCCGACGGCCTGGCTCGCGGCGGGCTGGGAGACGCCCATCTCGGCGGCGGCGCGGGAGAAGCTGAGATGCCGGGCGACGAGGGCGAAGCAGCCGATGTCACGCAGTGGCGGGCCGGGGTCCACGGGTCAGGGCTTGCGGCCGACCCCGCACATCGCGTCGACCTCCGGCGCCTCGCCGAACTGGCTGGGCCCGGGCCGCCATCGGGACACCGACACCACCCCCGGCTCCAGCAGCGTGAGACCGTCGAAGAAACGGGTGATCTGCTCGGGCGTGCGCAGACGATAGGGGTCGCCCGCCTCGGCGCGGATGCGCTCGGCCTCGTCCGCCGCCTCGGGCGCGACGACCTTCGTGCCGTCCTCGAACACGAGGTGGCTGCCGGACGGGAGGGCGTCCATCAGATAGCGCACGAGCCCGTACGCCTCCTCGTCGTCGAGGACCTGACCCATGACCCCGAGCAGCATGAGCCCCACCGGCTCGGCCAGGTCGAGCGTCTTCGCCGCCGTCTCCAGGATCGTGCCGGGGTCGCGCACGTCGGCCTCGATGTAGGCGGTCATCCCCGGCGGAGTGCTGGTCAGCAGGGCGTGGGCGTGCACCAGCACCAGCGGGTCGTTGTCGACGTACACGACCCGCGACTCCGGCGCCACCCGCTGGGCGACCTCGTGGGTGTTGGCGGCGGTCGGCAGGCCGGTGCCGATGTCGAGGAACTGCCGGACGCCCACCTCGCCCGCGAGATACCGCACGGCCCGGCCGAGGAAACTCCGCGACTGCCGGGCGATGTCCACGATGCCGGGATACGCCTGCATGAGCTGGTCGCCGAGTTCCCGGTCCGCCGGGAAGTGGTCCTTGCCCCCGAGGAAGTAGTTCCAGACGCGCGCCGCGTGCGGCACGCTCGTGTCGAGCCTGGGACGGCCCTCGTCGCCGGGACCGTCCACCAAGCCTGCGCTCATCCGACCTCCCGTGCACAACCCTAGTGCCGGTTCACGGCGAACCCGAGAGACGGACGGCTTGAGTTTCCAGCCGCTGTCAGGGTGACACTCGTCGCCATGGACGATGAAGGGCTGTTCACCGTCGGACGGCTCTCCCGCCGCACCGGCATGCCGGCGCGGACGATCCGCTACTGGTCGGACGTGGGAGTGCTGCCGCCGGCGGGACGGAGCGAGGGAGGCTACCGGCTCTACGACGCCGGCGCCGTGGCACGGCTGGAGCTCGTCCGGACCCTGCGGGACCTCGGCCTCGGCCTCGGCGACATTCGGCGGGTGCTGGAGCGGAAGGTCACCCTGGCGGATGTCGCCGCCGTCCATGTGGACGCACTGGACGCGCAGATCCGCACCCTGCGGATCCGGCGCGCGGTGCTCAGCACCGTCGCGAGACGACGGTCCGGCACGGAAGAGATGAACACGGAGGAGATGAAACTGTTGAACGACATGGCACGGCTGTCCGCGGAGGAGCGGCGGCGCATCGTCGAGGACTTCGTGGACGAGGTCTTCGGTGGCCTGGACGCCGATCCGGAGCTCAGGAACCGGATGGGGCACACCCGGGTCGACCTCCCCGACGACCCCACGCCCGAGCAGGTGGACGCCTGGGTGGAACTGGCCGAGCTCGTACGCGACCCGGACTTCCGGCGGCGCATGCGCGACATGGTGGAGCACAACAGCCGAGGGCGGGCCGGACAGGAGCCGGGGGCCTTCGCCTGGTTCGCCAAGAAGGTCGTCTGGCTCGCGGGGCAGGCCCGGGAGGACGGCGTGAGCCCCGATTCACCGGAGGCCGCGGAGGTCGTCACCCGCCTGCTCGGCGACATGGACGCCGCCGGCCGGGCGGCCGTACGGGAGCGGATCGAGGCCGGCCTGTACGCCGAGGCCGATCGGTACCGGCGCCTGATGGCGGTGATCAACGGCCGGGAGCCCAA
Organism: Microbispora sp. H10949; assembly: GCF_014161435.1. Taxonomy (NCBI): domain Bacteria; kingdom Bacillati; phylum Actinomycetota; class Actinomycetes; order Streptosporangiales; family Streptosporangiaceae; genus Microbispora; species Microbispora sp. H10949. The sequence goes on from NZ_JABBWZ010000010.1 coordinate 80,335, forward strand.
GCCGTCCCACGCGGACGACTTCGCCTGGCTTCTGGACGCACTCCGCGCGCACCCGGGGGCCTGACCATGATGTGAGCGCGAACATTACCGACAAAGTGGACGCCGGGGAGCCTTGACAGGACATGTTAGCGCAAACAATATTAACGGGCGCGTCATATCCATGACTGGAGACCCCCCATGTCCGTATCCCCCCGCCCTTCACCGCGCAGAACCGCGATCGCGACGGCCGGCGCGCTCCTCTGCGCCGGCCTCGTGTCCACGGGTGGCGTGGCCGCCGCCGACAACGCGTGGTCGCCCAAGCCGTCGTACACCTCGACCGACAAGGGCGACGGCACCTACACCGTGCCGATCACCAACGCCGACGTGCCGGACATCAGCGTGGAGCGCGTCCCGGCCGCCGAGAACAAGGAGCACCGGGACGTTTACTACATGATCAGCACCACGATGCACCTGAGCCCGGGTGCACCGATCATGAAGTCCTACGATCTGGTGAACTGGGAGATCGTCAACTACGTGTTCGACCGGGCGGACATCGGCGACGCGTTCTCGCTGCGCAACGGGCAGAACTCGTACGGCCAGGGCCAGTGGGCGTCGTCCCTCCGCTACCACGACGGCAGGTTCTACGCCGTCTTCAACACCAACAACCTCGGCGGCGCCTACCTCTACAGCACCGACGACGTCGAGAACGGGAAGTGGAAGCGCACGCCCCTCGGCCGCGGGCTGCACGACCCCTCGCTGTTCTTCGACGACGACGGCACGGCGTACATCTTCTACGGCTCCGGCAGCACGAGTGCCGTGCGCCTCAAGTCCGACATGTCGGGCATTGACAAGGACTTTCCGAGCATCTTCGCGGCGAGCGACTACGCCGGCAAGCCGTTCATCGGCGGCCTGTTCGAGGGCGCCCAGGTCTTCCACATCAACGGCTACTACTACGTGGTGATCATCACCTGGCCGTCCGGCCAGGGACGCCAGGTCGTCATGTTCCGCTCCAAGAACCTGCTCGGGCGCTACACCTCGGCGGACGGCACGAACACCTACGAGGCCCGCGGGGTGCTCAACTCCAACGGCTTCGCGCAGGGCAGCCTCGTGCCGATCTCGCGCGACGGAGGCGGCACCGACTGGTACGGCATGTTCTTCCGCGACAACTTCCCGATCGGGCGCACCCCGGCGCTCATCCCCGCGACGTGGCAGGACGGCTGGCCGGTCTTCGGGAACAACGGGGTCGTGCCGGTGGGCGGCGCGTTCGCCAAGCCGATCGCGCTGAGCCCGGAGGAGGAGCGGCTGGAGCAGCAGAAGAGCATCGTCGCCTCCGACGACTTCGCCAACGACGCCCCGCACAAGGCGTACATGGACGAGGACTGGACGATCCCGCAGCCGCCGGCGTACGACCCCTCGCTCATCGGCGTCGAGCTGCTGCAGAACCCCGGGTTCGAGTCCGACGCGGTCTCGCCGTGGGGCACGCAGTACGGCGCGACGATCAGCCGCGACACGACCGGCCCGGCGGCGGGCTCGGCGGCGCTGAAGGTGAGCAACCGCACGCTCAACGGTTCCGGTCCGAACCAGTACCTGAACGGGAAGGTGCAGCGCGGTGTGACCTACACCGTGTCGGCGAAGGTCAGGTACACGTCGGGGCCGAGCAGCATCCGGTTCAACCTGGTGGCCGACTGGGGCGCCGGCGTCCAGACGATGGCGTCCGGGAACGTTCCGATGGGCCAGTGGACGACGGTGACGGGCCAGTACACCGTTCCCACGACGGCGAACGTGGACAACTTCAAGTTCGCGGTGGAGACGCCGTGGGGCAACCCGCAGCCGGCGTCGTCGAGCGTGGAGTACCTGATCGACGACGTCTCCGTCGTCGGGCAGCCGGTGACGACCGAGTACCCCGCCAAGGAGGAGATCACCCCCAACGGGTCGCGCCTGGCCCCGGTGTGGGAGTGGAACCACGCCCCCGACAACCGGTACTGGTCGCTCACCGATCGCGACGGATGGCTGCGGCTGACGACCGGCAAGGTGGTCACCGGCAAGTACGTCTACACCAAGCTCTCCAACCGGGACGAGCTGACCTGGTTCGAGGAAGCGCGGAACACGCTCTCGCAGCGGACGTTCGGGCCCCGGCAGTCCGTCGAGACCAGGATGGACGTCTCCGCCATGAAGAACGGCGACGTCGCGGGCCTGGCCGCCTACAACCGCGGGTTCTCCTACATCGCGGTCAAGCGCGCCGACGGCCAGAACACGCTCGGCGTCGTCAACCGGGGGCAGCCGTTCGCGGTCGACATCGACCAGGCGGCGATCGAGAACTTCGTGCCGGGCACGACGGTTCCGCTCGGAGACGCGAGCCAGGTGTACGTGAAGGCGGACCTCGACTTCGCCTCACCGGCCGGACAGCTGTGGACGACGTTCTACTACAGCCTGGACGGGCTGAAGTGGACCCAGCTGGGCGGCCGCGTCGGCCCGCAGGCGCTGGACGGCAGCCTCTCGCACTTCATGGGGCACCGGGTCGGCCTGTTCGACTACGCGACAAAGGAGACCGGCGGCCACGTCGACTTCGACTACTACAAGCTCAGCGACACGCTGACCGCGCAGAACAAGCCGCTCGACACGAGCGCCCTCGACGCGGCCGTCGCGTACGCGGAGACGCTCGACGAGCGCGACTACCCCGCGGACGCCTGGTCCGCGACGCAGGCCGCGCTCGCCGACGCCAAGGCGGCGCGGGCCGGGCAGTTCGGCACCCAGAACCAGATCGACGCGCCCGAGCGGGCGCTCAGCTACCAGCTCGCCCGGCTCGGCACGCTCAAGGCCGCCTCGCCGGAGGTCAAGCTGACCGTCACCGCCGCCTCCCGCTGCATCGGCTCCTCGGTGTACCTGGCGGTCACGGCCGTCAACGACTCCGATGTGCCGGCGACGGTGACGCTGACCACCCCGTACGGCTCCAAGACCGTGACCGGCGTGGCCCCGGGCAAGCAGGCCTACCAGTCCTTCAACACCCGGGCCGGGCAGATCGGCGCCGGCACGGTGACCGTCAAGGGCACCGCGACGATCGGTGGCAGGCAGGTCACCACGTCCTACGACGCCGCCTACCCCGCGGCCGACTGCCGCTGACCCCACATCTCCCCGCAAAGTCCGAGGTCAAGGAGAATATTCGTGTTGAAGCGCGTCAGAAAGTCGGTCGTGCGACGGGTCGCCGCCGCGGCCGTGACCGGCGCCCTGCTGGCGACGGCGGTCGCCGCGACGACAGGGCCGGTGCAGGCCGCAGGCCAGAACATCATCGTGAACGGCGGGTTCGAGGACGGCCTCAGCAGCTGGTTCGTCAACAACGGGAACTCGACGGACGGCGCCACGTTGTCACCCACGACGGACGCCTACGCCGGTTCGAGCGCCGTGCTCGTCACGAACCGGAAGACGACCGGATCCGGCCCGATGCAGGACCTGTCCGGCAAGGTGCAGGCCGGGAAGACGTACGCGATCACGGCCCGGGTGAAGTACGAGAATCCCAACAGCCCGGCGACCAAGCAGTTCTTCGCCACCATGCACTACGGCGGCTCGACGTACACGAACGTCGGCACGGTGACCGTGGCCCGCGGGCAGTGGGGGCTCATCCAGGGCACGTTCACGATCCCGGCGGGGCAGAGCGTCACGACCGCGCGGCTCTTCCTCGAGACGCCCTGGACGTCGAATCCCTCGTCCGCTCCGGACACGCACCTCATGGACTTCAAGGTCGACGACGTGTCGGTCTCGGAGTTCACCCCCTCGACGACCATCGAGGCGCTCGGCAAGAACCCGGGCGAGGGCAACCCGCTCATCTCGCACAAGTTCGGGGCGGACGGCAACGCCTTCGTCCACGACGGCCGCGTGTACATCTACATGACCAACGACACGCAGGAGTACAAGCCGGGCCCCACCGGGGTCTCTTCGACGAACACCTACGCCAGCATCAACACGATCACGGTCATCTCGTCCGACGACCTCATGAACTGGGTCGACCACGGCGAGATCCCCGTCGCGGGCCCGAACGGGGTCGCCCGCTACGCGAACAACTCGTGGGCCCCGGCCATGGAGAGCAAGGTCGTCGGCGGCAAGGAGAAGTTCTTCCTCTACTTCGCCAACAACGGCGGCGGCTCCGGCGTCATCGTCGGCGACTCGCCGGTGGGTCCCTGGCACGACGAGCGTGGCAACCTGCTCATCACGAGCGCGACGCCGGGGGCGTCCAACGGCATCAACTGGCTGTTCGACCCCGGCGTGTTCATCGACGACGACGGCCAGGGCTACCTCGTCTTCGGCGGTGGCGGCGACGACGGGACGCGCAGCGCCGAGAACACCAACCACCCGAAGTCCACGCGTGTGATCAGGCTCGGCGACGACATGATCAGCACGAACGGCTCGGCGGAGGTCATCGACGCGCCGCTCGTGTTCGAGGCCGGCCACCTGTTCAAGCGCGACGGCAAGTACTACTACTCGTACTCGTCGAACTTCGGGTTCGGCGGCACGGTCGACCCCAACGGCCCGCCGACCGGGGCGATCGCCTATCTCATGGCCGACAGCCCGATGGGCCCCTGGACCCCCGAGACGTACAAGGGGATCATCTTCAAGAATCCCGGCACCTACTTCGGCGCCGGTGGCAACAACCACCAGTCGGTGTTCCAGCTCAACGGCCAGTACTACTTCACCTACCACGCCCAGACGCTCAACAGCCGCATCACGGGCGGCGCCACCCAGGGCTTCCGCAGCCCGCACCTCGCCAAGCTCGACTTCAACGCCGACGGCACGATCAAGGAGGTGAGGGGCGACTACAAGGGCGTCGAGCAGATCCGCAACCTCGATCCGTACCGGGTCATCGAGGCCGAGACGATCGCGTGGCAGCAGGGCATCGCGACCAAGAAGATCGACGGCGGGTCGGAGGAGTTCGGCGCGCAGGCGCCGAACCTCGCGGTGTACGACGTCGACAACGGCGACTGGACGTCGCTCGCCAAGGTCGACTTCGGCACGGCCGGCGCCACCGGCGTCACCGCGAAGGTGCGGCCGCTCGCCGCGGGCGGCAGGATCGAGGTCCGTCTCGACGGCCGCAACTCGCCCGTGGTGGCGACCATCCCCGTCGACGCTCCGCTCGGCGAGTGGACGAGGCTCTCCGCCAAGCTCGACGGTGTCAAGGGCGTGCACGACGTGTACTTCACCTACGCCGGGCCCGAGGGCGCGGACCTCTTCGAGATCGACTCCTGGGCCTTCGAGGCGGAGCAGTCCTCACCGGAGGTCAAGCTGACCGTCACCGCTTCCTCCCGTTGCATCGGCTCCTCGGTGTACCTGGCGGTCACGGCCGTCAACGACGGCGACGCGCCGGCGACGGTGACGCTGACCACCCCGTACGGTTCCAAGACCGTGACCGGCGTGGCCCCGGGCAAGCAGGCCTACCAGTCCTTCAACACCCGGGCCGGGCAGATCGGCGCGGGCAAGGTGACCGTGGCCGGGACCGCGACGATCGGCGGCAAGCAGGTCACCACGTCCTACGACGCCGCCTACACCGCGGCCGACTGCCGCTGACCGCACCGGCCCCGCCCCCTCATGAATCGGAGTGATCACCCCATGCGAATGACCCGCACCACCCAGATACTGGCCGCCTCCGTGCTCGGCCTCACCCTCACCGGCATCGGCGTCTCCCCCGCCCTCGCCGACGACCCCGGCGCCGGCATCGACGTCTCGGTCACCATCACCCCCACCACCACCCCCGGCCAGATCTCCATGACCGTCGCCGACAACAACGGCGTCTCCCTCCAGGAGAACGGCTCCGACGCCGCCGCCCGCCAGTTCGTCGGCACCCTGCCCACCGTCACCGTCACCGACACCCGCACGCCCGCCGAGATCCCCGACGGCGAATTCTGGGCCGTCGTCGGCCAGGCCAGCGCGTTCACCGCCACCGCCACCGGCACCGCCCCCATCGGCCCCGAATACCTCGGCTGGAAGCCCCGCCTGCTGTCCGACACCACCACCGGCGCCGTCGCCGCCGGCGAGCCGGTCTCCTCCGTCGTGTCCGACGGCTCCGGCGCCCCCACCGTCGGTCTCAAGGGCCAGGAACTCCTCGTCTCCACCGCCGACTCCGCCACCGAGATCGGCACCTCCAAGGTCAACGCCGACCTCGCCCTGCGCACCCCCGTCGACGTCGCCGCCGGCGAATACCACTCCACCCTCACCCTCTCCCTCTTCAACCAGTCCTGACCCGTCTCGGAACCGGAGAGGGAAGCACGTGCCCCGCGACGCGCGTCGCGGGGCACCTCGCTGCCGGGTGGCCGGAATGTCGGTGGCGGCGGCTACCTTCGTCGGCGACGGAAGGAGAGCATCCGATGGTCACAGCCGACGACGTCCGGCAGGTCGCGCGGGCACTGCCGCGCACCGAGGAGGCGCTGGTCCGCGACCACGTCAAGTTCCGGGTCAGGGGCATCGTGTACGCCTCCGTGTCCCCGGACGAGACCCTGATGGGCTTCGGGTTCCCCAAGGAGGAACGGGCGGCCCTCGTGGCCGCCGAGCCGGAGAAGTTCCTCATGCCCCTGCCCTCGGACGAGCGCTACCAGTGGGTCCGGGTCCGGCTGGCGGCCATCGACGTGGCCGAGATGCGGGAGCTCGTCACCGACGCCTGGCGGATGGTCGTCCCCAAGAAGGTGGCCGCCGCGTACGACTCGCTCTGACTCCCGCGCCGCTCCGGCCCTCGGCTCCGCTCAGACCCGGGCGCCGCCGTCGACCCGGAGCACGGCGCCGGTCACGAAGGAGGAGCGGTCGCTCAGCAGCCAGGCGGCGGCCTCGGCGATCTCGGCCGGGTCGGCCCCGCGGCGCAGCGGGGTCTGCGCCGTGAGCCGCTCCTGGAGCCCGGGGGACTCGGCCTCCCAGGCGCGGATCATCTCGGTGAGCGTGTTGCCGGGAGCGATCGCGTTGACCCGGATGCCCTCGGGGCCGTAGGTGACGGCGGCCGACTCGGTGAGGCTGTTGACCGCCCGCTTCATCGCGGCGTAGGCCGGGAGTTCCGGGTTGCCTCCCCAGCTTCCGACGGACGAGTTGTTGACGATGGCGCCCGTGCCGGCCGTGGCCCGGATCGCCGCCACCTCGGCGGTCATGGCCAGCCAGACGCTCTTCAGGTTCACGGCGTAGACATGGTCGAAGTCGGCCTCCGGCATCCGGTCCATCGGGCCGGGTTGCTGGATGGTCGCCCCGTTGTTGAAGGCGACGTCGAGCCGGCCGTACAGGTCCACGGCGCGGTTCACGGCAGCGCGCACGCTGGCGGCGTCGGCCAGGTCGCACACCACGTGGTCCGCGGTGCCGCCCGCCGCCCGGATCTCCTCGGTCACCGTCTTGAGCTGGGCCTCCGTCCGGGCCGCGAGCAGCACGCGGGCGCCCTCCCGGGCGAACAGCCGCGCCGCCGCGGCTCCGATTCCGCGTCCGCCGCCGCTGACGAAGGCGACCTTGCCGGCCAGCAGGCCCGCACCGGTACGTGTGTTGTCCATGGCGAAGAGCCTGCGCCGGTGAGCGCGGCCCATCCAGGCACCGGCGGTACCTGGATCGCCTCCGCGCGCCCGGCACACTGGAGGTATGGACCGACGAGAACTGGCCGCCTTCCTGCGCAGCAGGCGCGAGCGGATCAGCCCGGCCGACGTGGGACTGCCCGCCGGGACCAGGCGGCGCACTCCGGGCCTGCGCCGTGAGGAGGCGGCGCAGCTGGCGTTCATCTCGACCGAGTACTACACCCGGCTGGAGCAGGCCCGCGGTCCGCGCCCGTCCCGTGAGGTGCTGGCCGGGCTGGCCCGGGCCCTGCGCCTGTCGGACGCCGAACGCGCCCACCTCCACCACCTCGCCGGCGCCCCGGCCGCCCCGCCGCCGGGGCCCCCGCGGGAGGTGCGGCAGAGCATCCTGGACCTGCTCCGGAGACTGCCGCAGTCCGCCGCGTTCGTGACCTCCGCGACGCTTGAGGTGCTCGCGTGGAACGAGCTGGCGGCCGCCCTGATGGAGGACTTCTCGGCGCTGCCGCGGCGCGACCGCAACCTGGTGCGCCGCGTGTTCCTCGGGCCGCACCAAGGGGGACGGCGGCTGTACGGAGTCTCCGACGCCGACGCGTTCGCCCGCCACGCGGCCCGGCGGCTGCGCGCCGCCGCCGCCCGCTACCCGGGCGCGCCGGAGGTGACCGGGCTGGTGGACGAGCTCCTCGCGGGAAGCCCGGAGTTCGCCCGCCTGTGGGCGTCCCACGAGGTGGAGGGCCCGCCGACGCTGTGCAAGACCTTCCGGCATCCGATGGTCGGCCCGGTCACCGTCAGCTGCGACGCCCTCGACATCGCCGACCGCGACCAGCAGATGGTGATCTACACCGCCGTCCCCGGCTCGCCGTCCGAGGAGGCGCTGCGGCTGCTGTCGGTCATCGGCACCCAGCGGATGGACGCCCCTCGCTGAGCCGCGCCGTTCACGCCGGCTTATCGATGCCCACGGCCGTTCAGGACGACCCCGAGATGATCCATAAGCGTGGGTGATGAATCCGGCGCGGCGGAACCGGGCGAGGGGAGGATGCGGGGCGTCCTGTTCGACGGAGCGAGGAGCCGTGATGACGTCGTCTTTTCCCGCATCGCCTTTTCCGGAATCGACCGTGCTGGGGTATCCGAGGATCGGGCCCGATCGGGAGCTGAAGCGGGCGCTGGAGGCGTACTGGGAGGGCCGTTCGGACCGCGCGGCCCTGGAGGAGGTGGCGCGGCGGCTGCGGGAGGACACCTGGCGGCGGCTGGCTGAGCTGGGTCTGGGCGGGTCGCCGTCGAACACCTTCTCCTACTACGACCACGTTCTCGACACGGCCGTGCTGCTGGGCGCGGTGCCCGAGCGCTACCGGCACGACGACGACCTGACCGCCTACTTCGCGATGGCCCGCGGCGCCGAGGGGCTGCCCCCGCTGCGGATGACCAAGTGGTTCGACACCAACTACCACTACATCGTGCCCGAGATCGGCCCGGAGACGGTCTTCTCCCTCGACGCCGCCAAGCCGCTCTCGGAGGTCCGCGAGGCTCGCGCGCTGGGCCTGGAGACGCGGCCGGTGCTGGTCGGGCCGGTGACGTTCCTCCTGCTGTCGCAGGCGGCGGCGGGAAGCCCGGACGGTTTCGCGCCGCTCGACCGGCTGGACGACGTGGTCGAGGTGTACGGGCGCCTGCTGGGCGCGCTCGCCGCGGAGGGCGTCGGGTGGGTGCAGCTCGACGAGCCCGCGCTGGTCGCCGACCGGACTCCCGCCGAACTCGCCGCGGTCGAGGCGGCGTACGGCCGGCTCGGCGGGCTGGCGGAACGGCCCGCGCTTCTGGTCGCCGCCTACTTCGGGGACCTCGGCGAGGCGCTGCCCGTGCTGGCGCGGACGCCGGTCGAGGCCGTGGCCCTGGATCTCGTCCGGGGCACGCCCGGTGACGTGGGTCTCCTGGCCGGCAAGACGGTCGTCGCCGGTGTCGTGTCGGGCCGGGACGTGTGGCGCACCGACCGGGACCGGGCACTGGCCACGCTGCACGCCGTACGGGAGCGGGCGGGACAGGTCGTGGTCGCCACCTCGTGCTCGCTCCTGCACGTGCCGTACGACGTGGAGCGGGAGACCGGCCTCGATCCCGCCCTGCGGGGCCGGCTGGCGTTCGCCGAGCAGAAGGTCGCCGAGGTGGTCGAGCTGGCGCACCTGCTTGTCGAGGGCCCCGGCGCCGACGTCCCCCGCCTCCCCGCGCCGCAGGCGCGGCCCTCCACGTCCGGGGCCCGATTGACAGAGACCCGGGTGACAGAGACCCGGGCGCCCTACGCCGTACGGGCGGCGGCGCAGGCCGAGCGCCTGAAGCTGCCGCTCCTCCCGGTCACCACGATCGGCTCGTTCCCCCAGACGGGGGAGCTGCGCCGGGCCAGGGCGGCGCTGGCGGCCGGGGAGATCGGCGAGGCGGCGTACGAGGACATGGTCCGCGCCGAGATCGAGCACGTCATCGCGGTGCAGGAGCGGCTGGGGCTGGACGTTCTCGTGCACGGCGAGCCCGAACGCAACGACATGGTGCAGTACTTCGCCGAGCATCTCGACGGCTTCGCCGTCACCCGGCACGGCTGGGTCCAGTCGTACGGCTCGCGCTGCACCCGGCCGCCCATCCTGCACGGCGACGTGCGGCGGCCGGAGCCGATGACGGTGCGCTGGGCGCGGTACGCGCAGTCGCTGACGAGCAGGCCGGTCAAGGGCATGCTCACCGGCCCGGTCACGATCGTGGCGTGGTCGTTCGTCCGCGACGACCTGCCGCTGCGCGACGTGGTTCTCCAGGTGGCCGACGCCGTCCGCGAGGAGGTGCGCGACCTGGAGGAGGCGGGCATCGGGGTGATCCAGGTCGACGAGCCGGCCCTGCGCGAACTGCTGCCGCTGCGCCGGGCCGGGCAGGCCGCCTACCTGGAGTGGGCCGTCGCGGCCTACCGCAGGGCGACCTCCGGCGCCGGCGATCACACCCAGATCCACACGCACCTGTGCTATTCGGACGCCGACCAGATCCTCGCCGCGATCGACGCCCTCGACGCGGACGTGACCAGTGTCGAATCGGCCCGCTCACGTGGCCGGGTGCTCGCCGTGATGGCCAGTGGGGTCGCCGGTGGGGACGGCCGCGGCTTCGGCCGGGGGCTCGGCCCCGGGGTCTACGACATCCACTCGCCGCGCGTGCCCGGCGCCGACGAGGTGGAGCGGCTCCTGGAGGAGGCCCTGCGGGTGGTGCCCGCCGACCGGCTGTGGGTCAACCCCGACTGCGGCCTGAAGACCCGGTCGCACGAGCAGGTCGAGGCCGCGCTCGCCAACGTGGCCGAGGCCGCGGCCCGCCTCCGCGAGCGGCACACCCCTCGGTAGCGGCACCCCTCGGTAGCGGCACGGCCGAGGCCGTTCACCGCGGTGAGGCGGGACGCCGGGGCGAGACCAGGCCGGACTCGTAGGCGAAGACGACGAGCTGGGCGCGGTCGCGCGCGCCCAGCTTGGTCATCGCCCTGCTCACGTGGGTCTTCGCGGTGAAGGGGCTGATCACCATGTGGGCGGCGATCTCCTCGTTGGTGAGGCCGCGGGCGACCAGGGCGACGACCTCCCGCTCCCGGTTGGTGAGCGCGTCCAGGGTGGCCGCCGGCGCGGCGTCCGGCGGGCGGGAGACGTACTCGCTGATCAGCGTCCGGGTGACGGCGGGGGAGAGCAGGGCGTCGCCCCGCGCGGCGACCCTGAGGGCCTGGAGAAGCTCCACCGGATCGGTGTCCTTGAGCAGGAACCCGCTCGCGCCCGCCCGCAGCGCGTCGAAGACGTACCGGTCGAGGCCGTAGTTCGTGAGAATCACCACCCGGGTGGGGGCCAGCCGGGGATCGGCGGCGATCCGCCGGGTCGTCTCGATGCCGTCCATCACGGGCATCTGGATGTCGACGAGGGCGACGTCGGGCACATGCCGCTCGGCCAGGGCCAGGCCCTGGGCGCCGTCGCCCGCCTCGCCGACCACCTCCACGCCGTCCTCGGCGTCGAGCAGCGCCCGGAAGCCCGCCCGGATGAGCGCCTGGTCGTCCACCAGCAGCACCCTGATCACGCCACTCCCTCCCGCAGGGGAAGCTCGGCGTGGACGCGGAAGCCGCCCCCCGCTCCCGGGCCGGCCTGGATGTGCCCGCCGAGCGCGGACACCCGCTCGCGCATGCCGGTGAGTCCCACCCCCGGCTCATGCGCCGCGTCCGCGGCGCCGGTCCCGCCCCGGCCGTCGTCCTCGACGCGTACGACGAGGGCGTCCGGCTGGTAACCGACGTGTACTGAGGCCGACGCGGGCCCCGCGTGCCGGGCGACGTTGGTGAGCGCCTCCTGCACGATCCGGTAGGCGGCGAGATCCACCTCCGGCGGCAGGCGGCGGGGCGTGCCGGTGACCGCCAGCGTGGCGGGCACGCCCGCCGACCGGGCCCGCTCGACCAGCTCGCCGATCCGTCCGGCGCGGTCCTCCTCGCCGCCGTCCTCCTCGCCGGGCTCGCGCAGCACCTCCAGCGTCGCGCGCAGCTCCCGCATGGCGTCCGCGCTCGCGTCCTGGATCGCCAGCAGCGCGGCCGGCACCTCCTCGCCCCGCTTGCGCGCAAGGTGGACGGCCACGCCCGCCTGCACCTTGATGATCGAGATGCTGTGGGTGAGCGAGTCGTGCAGCTCCCTGGCGATGCGCAGCCGCTCCTCGCCCGCCCGGCGCAGCGCGACCTCCTCGCGCGTGCGCTCCGCCTCGGCGGCCCGCTGCTCGGCCTGGCGCAGGTACGCCCGGCGCTGCCGCGACACGATGCCCGCCACGTTGGCGGCGACGAACCAGCCGACCAGCAGACCGGTCCGGTCCAGGACCTCGCGCGGGGTCCGCGTGCCGAGGTCGGCCAGCTCCGCCAGCAGGGCGCCGCCGAGGTAGACCACGCTCGCCGACAGCGCCCACACACGCCGCCCGGCACTCGCCGCCGAGTAGACGGTGATCAGGACGGGCAACGTGGGCGCGGTCTCCGGATGCACCACCTGGGCGTAGCCGAACATGCAGGCCGTCGCGACGGCCATCGCCGCGACCGGCGCGGCCCGCCGCGCGGTCACGGCGGCGCACCCGCCCACCAGGAGCAGATAACCGATCACCCCCACCCGCGCCGGGCTGTTCGGGGCGCCGGGGATCAGGGTGCCGGCCACGAGCAGCACCGCCAGGACGGCCGCCGCCGCCCCGTCCTCGGCGTACGGCCGCAGGCCGCGATCACGCTCCATGTCCCGAAGCGTAAACCGCGTCCGGTTCGTCCGCCTCCTCCCGGCGGACCCTTCGGGCGCTACTCCCGCTGGAGTATGCCGGGCCGCGTTCACTTGCCGGGGGAGCGGCCCGCGGACTCTCCCGCCGTACGACGACTGGGAGGGCCGTGACCGGCAGGATCGGCGCCGGACAGTTCAATCCCAGGGAGGCCGATATGCCGACGCCGTACCGCTATGTGACCCCCGTGCCCGTGGAGGCGGCCACCGGGCGGGTGGCGGAGGTCTACCACCAGATCGCCCGCGACTTCGGTATGACCCGGATGCCGCTCTTCCTGACGTTGTCGCCGGCGCCGGACGTGCTGGCCGCCACCTGGGCGCTGCTGCGCGAGTCGCTGCTCGTGGGCGAGGCGCCCAGGGCGGCCAAGGAGGTCGTCGCCGCCGGGGTGTCGCTGGCCAACGAATGTCCGTTCTGCGTGGACGCGCACACCATGCTCCTGCACGCGACCGGCGAGCACCGGCTGGCCGAGACGCTCGCGCGAGGCGAACGGCCGCCGGATCCGGAGCACGCGCGGCTGTTCGACTGGGCCACCGGCACGACCGGCGGCGGGCGCACGCCGCCGTGCCCTCCGGAGCAGGCCGCCGAGCACATCGGCACCGCGCTCGCGTTCCACTTCATCAACCGCATGGTGTCGTCCCTGCTCACCGCCGACCTCCTGCCGGCCGGTCTGCAGCGGTCCCGGCTGGTGCGCCGCCTGGGCGGCGGAGCCCTGTCCAGAGCGGTGCGCCGGAGGCTGCCGCGCGGGGAGGCGCTGCCCCTGCTGCGCGGGCTGCCGGCGTACCGGGATCCCGGCTGGGCCGCGGGCGCCCCGATGGGCGCCGCGTTCGCCGCACTGCTGGCCTGCGCGGGAGAAGGGGCCGCCCTGCTGGACGACGAGGCGGTGGAGGCGGTCCTGGAGGCCGTCGCCGTCTGGGACGGCGGGCATCCTCCGCTGTCGGGGTGGCCGGCCGGGCCGCTCGCGGACGTCGCCCCCGCGCGGCGCCCGGCCGCCCGGCTCGCGCTGCTCGCCGCCCTCGCGCCGTACCGGGTGACCGACGCGGACGTCGCCGCGTGGCGGGAGGCCGGGCGCGGCCGGTCCGACGCCGACCTCGTACGGCTGCTGGCGTTCGGGGCGATCTCCGCCGTCGAGCGGGTCGAGGCGGGGGTCGCCGCCAGGGCCTAGACCCGGCCTAGACCTCCAGTTCGCCCGACCAGATGGTCACGGCGTGGCCGGCGAGTTCGACGCGGTCACCCTGCGGGGTCGTGCGCACGGTGGTGCGCACGGTCCCGCCGCGCTCCGACACCTGCTCGCCGACGAGCGCGTCCCGGCCCAGCCTGGCCGACCAGTACGGCGCGAGCACGCAGTGGGCCGAGCCGGTGACGGGGTCCTCCGGCACGCCCGCCCGCGGGGCGAAGAACCGTGACACGTAGTCGGCGGAGGTGCCCTCGCCGGAGGCCGTCACGATGACGCCGCGGGCCTCCACCCCGATCAGTCGCTCCATGTCCGGGTGCACGGCCCGCACGTCAGCGACGGACCCGACCTCGACCAGGAGGTCGAACTCGCTGCGCCCGGTCCACACCGGAGTGACGCCGAGGGCCTCGACGAGGCCGTCCGGCGGCGGGCCGGGCGTGGCCGGCTTCGCCGGGAAGTCCATCGCGATCAGGCCGTCACCGGTCTGCTCGGTGGCGAGCACCCCGCTCCTCGTGGCGAACTCCAGTCGCCCGGACTCGCCCAGGGAGTAAAGGACGTGTGCGGCCGCCAGGGTCGCGTGCCCGCACAGCGCGACCTCGACGGCCGGGGTGAACCAGCGCAGCGAGCGCGGCCCGTCGTCCTGCGGCAGCACGAAGGCCGTCTCCGAGTGGCGCATCTCGGCGGCGACGGCCTGCATCCACTCGTCCGGCACGGTGTCGTCGAGGAGGCAGACCGCCGCCGGGTTGCCCCGGAACGGCCGGTCGGTGAAGGAGTCAACGGTGAAGACGCGCATGCCGGCTGATTCTACGGTCGCCCCGCGCGGTCAGGCGGTCAGGTGGGGTGGCCGAGGGCGGCGAGGGTCTCCCGGGCGACCTGAAGCTCCTCCCGCGGCCGTACGACGAGGACCGGCACCCGGGCGCCCTCCGGGCTGACGACGCCGTCCCGGTCCACGGCGCCGACGGCGGGAGGCGCCACGCCGAGCGGCGACAACCTCCGGCACACCGCCTCACGCACCTCGGGCTGGTCCCAGCCGATCTCGCCGGTGAACACGAGCGCGTCGAGCCGGTCCAGGGCGGCGGTCGAGGCGGCGATCTCGCGGCTCACCCGGTGGGCGAACACGTCGAGCGCCAGCGCGGCGGCCGGAGCGCCCGACGCGACGAGGTCGCGGGTGTCCCCGGACAGGCCGTCGGAGAGCCCGAGCAGCCCGGACGAGTGCTCCAGCCCGTCGCGCAGCTCCTCCAGCGTGAGCCGCGATCCGGACAGCAGCCACAGGAGCATGCCGGGATCGACGCTGCCCGACCGCTTGCTCATCGGCACCCCCTCCAGGGGCGTGAACCCCATGGAGGTGTCCACGCTCCGCCCGGCCCGTACGGCGGAGACCGAGCATCCGCCGCCGAGATGCGTGACGACGAGCCGCATGTCCTCGCGCCCGAGCAGCTCCGCCGCCCGCCGGGTCGCCCAGGCGTACGACAGCCCGTGGAAGCCGTACCGGCGCAGGCCCCAGCGGCGCCGCCACTCGGCGGGCAGCGCGTAGGTGGCCGCGGCCTCGGGCAGCTCCGCGTGGAAGGCGGTGTCGGGGCAGAGCACGTGGGGCACGGACGGCAGCACCCGCCGGGCCGCCTCGGCCAGGGCGAGCGCGGGCGGCACGTGCAGCGGCGCGAGGTCGGCGTAGCCGCGCACCGCCTCCACCACCGCGTCGTCGGCGATCGTGGGCGCGCGCACGGCCTCCCCGCCGTGCACGAGCCGATGACCGACCGCGGTGACCTCCGCACCCGTGCCGGACAGGGCGCCGGACAGGAAGTCCGACAGCGTACGCTCCGCGGCGGCGGGGTCGGGACTCTGTTCGCTGTGCTCGCCGCGCAGCACCCGGCCCTCCCGCACGAGGTGCAGCTGGAGGCTGGAGGAGCCGGCGTTGACCGTGAGCACGACCGGTGTCATGGCGATCCGTCTCCCCGGCGTCCCGCCCCGCAAACACGTCAGGCCGGCCGGCAGGTGACCGTGGGCCAGGTCCGGTTTCCGTTGTGCCTGATCGACACGCCCCACGTGTCGCCGTGACCGTCGGGCCGGGCCGTCATGACGCTCCGGGCGGAGTTCACGGTGGTGGCGGCGTTCCAGGCCGAGATGAACCTCTCCGGGTAGGGCAGGGTCATGGTCACGATCCAGTCGTCCGAACCTGTGACGGTGACGACGAGGTCGTACCGGTCGAACCACTTCGGACCCGCCTTGAGGGCCGCGGTGCAACTCCCGGCGGGCGGCGTGGGGCTCGGGCTCACCGGCGGGGTGGGGCTCGGCGAGGGGTCGGTGCCGGCGGCGTTGAGGGCGTCCAGCACGGCGGTGTACGCGGGCTTCTTGCCGCCGTTGCCGTCGAAGAGCAGCGGGGTGTCCATGCTCCGCCAGGAGTCGGGGTCGCGGACGCCCCACACGGTGATGCCGTTGCACCGCGGCACCGCCAGGCAGTCGTTCACCACGTTGGCGTACGTCGTGGCCGGGGCGCCCTGGATGTCCAGCTCGGTGATCTGGACGTCGACGCCGAGCGCGGCGAAGTTCCGCAGCGTGGTGCGGAAGTCGGCGCTGTACGGGGTGAGGCTGTTGAAGTGGGCCTGGAAGCCGACGCAGTCGATGGGCACGCCGCGGGACGTGAAGTCCTTGACCATGTTGTAGACGCCCTGCGTCTTGGCCCAGGACCAGTTCTCGATGTTGTAGTCGTTGTAGCAGAGCTTGGCGGCCGGGTCGGCGGCCCGCGCGGTGCGGAACGCCACCTCGATCCAGTCGTCGCCGGTCCGCTGCCAGTTGGAGTCGCGCCGCCCGCCGGTGCTGTCGGAGAAGGCCTCGTTGACCACGTCCCAGGCGTAGATCTTGCCCTTGTAGTGGGCCATCACGCCGTTGATGTGGTCGATCATCGCCTGGCGGAGCGCGCTGCCGGTGAGGCTCTGCAACCACGAGGGCTCCGCGGCGTGCCAGACCAGGGTGTGGCCGCGGACCCGCTTGCCGTTCTGCACGGCCCAGTCGAAGATCCGGTCGGCGGCGGTGAAGACGAACTGGCCCTGCCGGGGCTCGGTGGCGTCGAGCTTCATCTCGTTCTCGGGCGTCACCATGTCGAACTCGCGGCCGGCGATCGTGGTGTAGGCCGAATCGCCGAGCTTGCTCGCACTGATCGCGGTGCCGAAGTAACGCCCGCTGCGGGCGGCCGCCGTGCCCAGGGTCGTGCCGGGGGGCGGAGCCGTGCTGGGGCTCGCGACGGGCGCCGAACCGGCGGCGTTCGCGCCGGTCGTCCCCACGACCGCGATACCCAAGGAGAGCGCCGCGACCACGCCCGCGACGAGCGCGCGGCGCACGCCGGGGGCCGCTGATGGTGCCAGGACACTGGGACGTTTCACGGTGGTACGTCCTTCCTCTGGGATCCTGAGCCATGACCAGGTGCGGCGACGCCGCGAGCCGAAGGCCGAATGTTTCGGATTTTTATCGAAATATTGCGATTGGACAAGCCGTGGACCGCGTCGGGTCATTTGTAACTGTCATGTAGGATTTAGCCAGTCACGTACTGGAATGTGAAGGCGTAACCGTGAACTTCAACAGTCACACCGACGCCGTGGTGGTCATCGCCGTCGGTCTGGTGAACGCGCTGACGGCGGGCGAGGCGCGGGGGCGTCCGTACGAGCCGCCCGCGGACGGGGCGCGGGCCGAGGTCGTCGCCGAGATCCTCGACGCCGGCCGCGGCGGGGCAGTCAAGATCGGCGAGGCGGAGGCCGGTGCGCTGGCGGAGACCGCGCGGGCGCTGCGCGGCGTGTTCGAGGCGGTGTCGCGCGGGGACGTCGACACGGCGGCGCTCACGGTCAACCGCCTGCTGGCCGAGACCGACGCCCGGCCGCACCTCGACCGGCACGACGGCGAGCCCTGGCACCTGCACTTCCACGGCGCGGGCGGCACTCTCGCGGGCAACTACGCGGCCGGCTGCGCGACGGGCCTCGCCGTCGTGCTGGGCAGCGAGCTGCACGACCGGCTGGGCGTGTGCACCGCGCCGCACTGCGACCGGGTGTACGTGGACACCTCCCGCAACGGCACCCGCCGCTTCTGCTCGACCGCCTGCCAGAACCGGGTCAAGACCGCCGCCTTCCGCGCCCGGGGCGCCTGACGCCCTGGTGACGGGCCCGAGTGACAGCGCCGAGTGACAGGCGAGTGACAGGTCCGATCGCCGCCGGATCCGCCCGCCGCCCTTCCGGCAGGCTCGACGCCATGAACGAGACGAACGACATCAACGACATGCGCGGCAGGGCGGCCCTGGTCACCGGGGGTGGCCGGGGCATCGGCGCGGCGGTCGTGCTGAAGCTGGCCGAGCGCGGCGCCGACGTGGCGCTGACCTATGAGCAGGACGAGGACAGCGCGGCGCGGGTGGCCGAGAAGGTCAGGGGGATGGGCCGGCGGGCGCTGGCCATCAGGGCCGACGGCGGCGACGCGGCGGCGGCCGGAGCGGCGGTGGACGAGGCCGCCGCGGCGTTCGGCAGGCTCGACGTCCTCGTCAACAACGCGGCGGTCTTCCCCGTCGCGCCGATCGAGGACCTCGGGCCGGAGGAGGTCGACCGTACGCTCGCGGTCAACGTGCGGGGGCCGTTCCTGGCCGCGCGGGCGGCGGCGGGCCACATGACCGAGGGCGGCCGTATCGTCAGCATCGGGAGCAACGTCGCCGAGCGGACACCCTTCCCCGGGTTCGCCCTGTACGCGCTGAGCAAGACGGCGCTGATCGGGATGACCAAGGGGCTCGCGCGCGACCTCGGGCCGCGGGGCATCACGGTCAACCTCGTCAACCCTGGCCCGACCGACACCGCCCTGAACCCGGCGGACGGCCCGATGGCGGACACGATCCGGGGCCTGACGGCCCTCGGCCGCTACGCGGCGCCGGCGGAGATCGCCGAGATGGTCGCCCACCTCGCGGGCGACGGCGGCCGGTACGTCACCGGCGCGACGATCGACGTCGACGGCGGCTGGACCGTCTGACGGACCTCGCGAGCGGTGTCCGGACGGCCTCAGGCCTCGGCGGGCTCGACGTCGGCGACCACGCAGGAGATGTTGTCGGGGCCGCCGCCCTCGTTGGCCAGTTCGATCAGCCGGTCGACCGCCTCACGGGGGTCGGCGACCGTGCTGAGGACGTTGTGCAGCGCCTCCGCTTCGAGGACGGCGGTCAGGCCGTCGGAGCACAGCAGGTAACGGTCGCCCGGATACGCCTCCCGCAGCGACAGGTCGGGCTCGGCCAGGCCGCTCGTCTCCAGCGCCCGCAGCAGCAGGGACCGCCGGGGGTGACGGGCGGCCTGGTCAGGGCTCATCCGGCCGTCGTCCACCAGCGACTGCACCAGGGTGTGGTCCCGCGTGATCTGGTAGAGGGCGCCGTCCCGCAGCATGTACGCCCGGGAGTCGCCGACGTGGGCCAGGGCGAACCTCCCCTCGCCGTCCCACAGCATGGCCGTGACGGTCGTGCCCATCCGTTCGAGCGTGGGGTCCTGCGCGGCGAGATCGCCCAGGCGCTGCCCGGCCTCGCGCACGGCGTCCGCCAGGGCGGCGACCGGGTCGCCGGGGGCGGGATCGTCCTCCAGGCGGGCCAGTTCGGAGATGACGGCGGCGCTGGCGACCTCACCGTGTCCGTGACCGCCCATTCCGTCGGCGATGGCGAGCAGGCGCTCGCCCGCGTGCACCGAGTCCTCGTTCTTGGCACGCGAGCGTCCCACGTCCGACCCCGCGGCATACCGAATGCGGCTGTGCGTCATGGTTTTGAGTAAACCATTGGTTGAGTCACTTCACAAGCATGGTGCTAGGCTCATGTTCATGGATCACGAGGCCCCGGCGGACGCCGGCGTCGAAGCGACCGTGAACGCGGGTGACATCGCCCGGCTGGCCGACGTGGGCAGGGCCGCGGTCAGCAACTGGCGACGCCGGTACGACGACTTCCCCCAGCCCGTCGGCGGAACCGCGTCCAGCCCGCTCTTCTCGCTGCCCGAGGTCGAGGCGTGGCTGCGCAGGAACGGCAAGTCGTTCGAGGTGTCCCAGGGCGACCGCGTCTGGCAGCGGCTGCGCGCCTCGGCCGACGACCTGCGGCTGGGCGAGGTGATCCGCGAGGCGGGCGCCTTCCTGCTCTACGTCCAGCGCGACCCCGGCGGCTGGAAGCGGCTCGCCAGGTCCGCCGACCTCGCCGTACAGCTCCCGCGTGCCGTGGCCGAGGCGACCGGCGACCTGTTCCCGGGGGACGCGTCGAGTGTGGAACCGGGGCTGCTCCGCCTGGTCGCGGCCATGGCCGAGCGGCACGGCGCGGCCGCGACGTTCGAGTTCCTGTGCGAGCGGTACGCCGAGGCGCACAGCCGCAGGCTCGCCCTGACCCGGCCCGACGTGGCCGCCCTCATGACCCGGCTGGCCTGCGCGGAGGCGCGGACCGTGCTCGACCCCGCCTGCGGCATGGGAACGCTCCTGCTCGGCGCCGCCGAGATCATGACCGGCCCGGCAGGGGAGGCGGACGGCGTACGGCTCCTCGGCCAGGACGTCTACGAGACGGCGGCGGCGCTGGCCGCGCTGCGGCTGCTGCTGCGCGGGCGGGACGCGCGGATCGTGCCCGGGGACGCGCTGCGCCACGACGCCTTCCCGCCGGAGCGGCCGGTCGACGCGGTCGTGTGCGACCCGCCGTTCAACGAGCGGGCCTGGGGACACGAGGACCTCGTCGGCGACCCCCGCTGGCAGCACGGCATGCCGCCGCGGGGCGAGTCGGAGCTGGCCTGGGTGCAGCACTGCCTCGCCCACGTGCGGCCCGGCGGGCTGGTGGCGATCCTGATGCCGGCCGCCGCGGCGAGCCGCCGCCCGGGCCGGCGGATCCGCGCGAACCTGCTGCGGGCGGGTGCGCTGCGCGCCGTCTTCACGCTGGCCGCCGGAGGGCCCGACCTGTGGCTGCTGCGCAGGCCGGAGCCGGGCGAGCGGGGGCCCGCCACGATCGTCGTGGGCGACGCGGGCGACGACCCGGAGTCCGTCGAGCGGTGCTGGCGGGCCCACCTCGCCGAGACCGAACCGCCGCGCGGCGGCCGCGTCGTCCGGATCATCGACATCCTCGACGACGAGGTGGACGTGAGCCCGGCGCGGCACCTGTCTCCGCGCGTCGACACCCGGGGTTTCCCCGCCGCGCGGGACCGCTTCCGGGAGGTGTCGGCGGCCCTGGCCGACGGCCTGCCGGACCTGGAGGTGCTCACCGGGGGTGGGGCGGGCTGGGACGTCTCCTGGTCGACCGTGGCGGAGATGGCCAGGTCCGGGCTGGTCACCATCCGGCATTCGCCGCTGAGAGCCCTCCCGGACGGCGACGCCCCCGAGGACGGCGAGGACGGCGTGCCCGTGCTGACGGCCGACGACCTGGCGGCCGGGGCGACGGGGGCCGCTGGGGTGACGGGGGCCGCGCCGGCGCGGCGGATTCCCCTCGCCCCCGGCCTGGTCGCCGTACGGCCGGGGGACGTCGTGGCGTCCGCGCTGACCGCGCGTGTGGTCACGGCGGACGGTGCGGTGCTCGGCCCGTACCTCAGCCTGTTCCGGGTCGATCCCGGCAAGGTGGACCCCGAGTTCCTCGCCGGGTTCCTGCGGTACGCGGCGGGCGGGGGCCGTCCGCACCCCGGCAGCGGCCGGGTGGAGGCCCGCCGGGCCCGGGTCCCTCAGCTTCCCCTGACCGTCCAGCGGGAGTACGGCGCGGCCTTCCGGCGGCTGCTCGCGCTGGAGGACGGCCTGCGGGAGGTGGCCGCCGCCGGGGAGGCGCTCGCCCGCCTCGGCGTCGAAGGGCTGGTCGGCGGACGTCTTCGCCCGCGCGGGTAACGGTGTAGCTTTTTCCCCGAAAGGTCGACGGGAGGGGCGCATGGTCATCGGCGACCGGTATGAGCTGGACGACCTTCCCCTGGGCCAGGGAGGAATGGGCGCCGTGTACGGCGGCCACGACCGGCGGCTCGACCGCAAGGTGGCGGTGAAGTTCCTGCGCCTGCCCGACGGCCCCGACGAGGAGCTGCAGCGCCGGTTCATCCGCGAGGCGCGCATCCTGGCGAAGCTCGACCATCCCGGGGCGCCCGTCCTGTACGACTTCGGCACCTACGAGCAGCGGCTCTTCCAGGTCATGCAGTTCATCGAGGGCGTGACCGTGGCCGACCTGCTGAGCGAGCACGGCCCGCTGCCGGTGCCCTGGGCGGCGGCCGTCGCCGCCCAGGCCTGCGCCGTGCTGACCGCCGCGCACAAGCTGTCGATCTGCCACCGGGACCTCAAGCCGACCAACCTCATGCTCTGCCCGGACGGCAGCGTGAAACTGCTCGACTTCGGGCTCGCGATGCTCCGCGAGCCGGACCGCGCGGGGGTGGCGGCCCAGTTCACCCGGATCGGGCAGATCCTCGGCACCCCGGCGTACATGTCGCCCGAGCAGATCCAGCGCGGGGTGGCCGGGCCGAAGAGCGACCTGTACTCCCTCGGCTGCGTGCTGCACGAGATGCTGACGGGCAACCAGCTGTTCACCGGGCCCACCGAGTACGCCGTGTTCGACAAGCAGGTGAAGGAGCGGCCGCCCCGCGTGCCGGGGGTCCCCGCCGCGCTCGACCACCTGATCGCCGAACTGCTGGAGAAGGACCCGGACCGGCGCCCGTCCGACGCGTACACCCTGTTCGAGCGGCTGCAGCCGTTCGCGGTGGACCTGCCCCCGCTGCCCGGCTTCCTCAACCCGTCGTCGGTGCCCAGCCCGGGGCGCATGTACGCCCAGATGATCGGCCGCGTCCGCTGACGCGCCGAGAGCCGCTCAGGCCCGCCAGGCGGTGAGCACCTCGTCGACGCGGGAGCGGATCCGTTCGCGGGCGGCCATCCGCGGCACCCCCGACATGAGCAGCACGTCGTAGTCGGTGTCCAGGTGACGCACGCTCGCGACCACGGCGAGCGTGACGGCGCCCTCGTCCAGCGCGCGGGCGGCGGCGGTGCGGCCGACCCGCCCGCTGCCGCGTACGGCGGCGTGCCCGGCGATGGCCTCGGCCCGCCCGGCGGGACAGCCGGGGAACAGCCGGCGGATCTCCGCGGCCATCCGGTCCCGGAACCCGGCGTCCTCGTCCGCCCGGCGCTCGCGGTCGCGCTCCCGGCGGCGCAGCCGCACCTCCTCGTCGGCCAGGCACTGCTCCTCGGCCCGCGCCAGCGCCTCCTCCTCCACGAGGACGCCGAGCCGCTCGTACCTCTTGCGCCGCCGGTTGAAGCGGACCACGACGGCCGACAGCCCGCTCTCCTTCTTGGCGCGGCGGCTCAGCGCGGCGTTCCCCGCGGGCAGCAGGCACAGATGGTCCATGTCGGCGCACGTCAGGCAGTGCGGCGCAGCGTCCTCCATGATCAGGTACGGCCCGCTCTCCGCGCAGCCGGCGCAGGTCCACGCCTCCGACGGTGCGACGACCACGAGGTCGGGGGCCCGGCCCTGCCGGTCCTCGATCTGCCGCCGCCGGGCCTCGCTCAGGTCGGGCGACAGCCAGTGGATCCGGAAGGCGCGCTCCGTCTCCTCGCCGCCCACGGCGGTGAAGCGCAGGGGCCGCCGGTCGCGGGTCCCGGCCGTGTACGCCGCCTCGCTCTCCAGGAGGTTCCGCGACCGGGCCCACTCCCGCAGATGCGACAGGGCCTCCTCCATCCGGTCCGCGTCCACGGCGGCCAGCCGTTCCAGGCTGTCCACGCGGCCCTGCCGCCAGGTCTGCACATGGCGGTCGTGCAGCCAGCGCAGGCCGGTGAGGACGTCGATGGGGGTCACGTATCTGCGGTTGGCCAGGGCGATCTCCGCCGCCTGGGCCACCCGTCCGCCGAGCTTGCTACGCACTCCTCCTAGATTGCCGTATGCGGGGCGTGCGGGTGCGGCGGTTCACGGCGGCGAGCAGCCCCACGGCCGCCAGGCTGGAGATCGTGGCCGACCCGCCGTACGAGACGAACGGCAGCGGCAGCCCGGCGATGGGCAGCAGGCCCATCGTCATCCCCACGTTGACGAACGTCTGGAACGCCAGCCAGCACACCACCCCGCCGGCCAGGACCGTGCCGAACGGGGAGGGGCTCCTGGCCGCGATCCACAGACCCCGCCACAGCAGGGCGAGCATCAGCAGGATCACGCAGGCGCCGCCGAGGAAGCCGAGTTCCTCGCCGGCCACCGTGAAGATGAAGTCGGTGTGCTGTTCGGGCACGAAGTGGCCGGCCGTCTGCTCGCCGTGGAACAGGCCCTTGCCGAGCAGCCCGCCCGAGCCGATCGCGATCCTCGCCTGCGTGGCGTTGTAGCCGACGCCCATCGGATCGGCGTCGGGGTCGGCCAGCACCATCAGCCGCTGGAGCTGGTAGGGCCGGATGAGGTCGAGCCGCCACACCAGCAGCACCCCGGCGGCGCCGGCCGCGGCGAACGCCGCGAACCACCTCTTGGGCGCGCCGGAGACGGCGATCATCCCGAAGGTGAGGACCAGGAAGACCAGGGCGGTGCCGTGGTCGGGCTGCAGCGCGATCAGGCCGACCGGCACCGCGGCCACTCCCAGCGCGAGCAGCACCGCCCCCGCGCCCGGCCTCCGCTCCCCGTCGCGCAGCTCGCCGAGGATCGTCGCGAGCGCGAGCAGCGTGGCCGCCTTGGCGAACTCGGACGGCTGGAACTGGAGGCCGTTCCCGAGGACGATCCAGGCGTGCGAGCCGTTGATCGTGCGGCCGAGCGGGGTCAGCACGGCCACCAGCCCGGCGAGCCCGAGCAGGTAGAGCAGCGGCACGTAGGCCCGCAGCAGCCGCAGGTCGATCCGCGAGACGGCCCACATCAGCGCGAAGCCGATGCCCACGCTGATGGCCTGCCGTTCCGGCAGCGTGGAGCCCGGCCGGCCGCGGGTGGCCGACCACACCAGCAGCAGCCCGATAGCCGACAGCGCGGCGGCGGGCAGCACCAGTCCCAGGGCGGGGAGGGTGATGCCCGCCGAGGCCCGCCGGCGGGTCGCGCGGGCCGGCGGCAGCCGTACGGACAGGGGACCCAGCGTCGTCATCGCCCACCACCCTTCTTGTGCTTCTTGGGGTGCTTCTTGTGGTGGGTGAGCGCGTCGATGCCCTCCCAGATCTCCCTGGCCGCGGGGGCCGCCGTGGTCCCGCCCGTGCCGCCCTGCGACACCACGACCACCACGACGTACCTGGGGTCCTTGGCGGGGGCGAAGGAGGCGAACCACGAGGTGTCCTGCCTGCCGTACGCCTCGGCGGTGCCGGTCTTGCCGGCCACCGGGAAGCGTTTGAGCGGGAACCCCGCGAACGCGGCGGCGGCGGTTCCCTCGCGCGGCACGCCGGCCAGCGAGTCGCGGATGAAGCGCAACGTCTTGCGGGAGACGTCGATCCTGCCCACGACGGGCGGGGCGATGGTGCGGACCACCGTCCCGTCGGGACGCTCGATCCGCTTGCCGATCCTCGGGCTGAAGACCGTGCCGCCGTTGGCGAGCGCGGCGTAGCCCCGGGCGAGCTGGAGCGGCGTCACCAGCACGTCGCCCTGGCCGATGGAGAAGTTGGCCGCGTCGCCGGCCCACCAGACCCCGCCGGAGCGGCAGTTGTCGGCCGCGAGCGCCTTGAGGTAGGCCGCCCGCCCGCGGTCGGACTCCTCCGGGTAGCCGCTCTTGGCGCGGCGGCAGGCGTCTGCCCGGGTCCGCTCCCAGTTGGCCTTCTTCCAGGCCCGGTCGGGCACCCTTCCGGCCGCCTCGTGCGGCAGGTCGATCCCGGTGGGCGTGCCGAACCCGAACTCCTTCGCCATCTTCTGCATCGGGTCCTTGGGTCGCTTCACGGGCGTCAGCCCGCCGTCGCGCTTCCACATCCGCTCCGCGAAGCGGTAGAAGATCGTGTCGCAGGAGACCACCAGGGCCCGCCGCATGTCCATCCGGCCCAGTTCGGCGCTCTCGAAGTTGTGGAACACCCGGCCACCGATCTTGTAGCCGCCCGGGCAGTCGTAGGAGTCCCGCAGCCCGTAGCCCGCCTTCGCCGCCGCGGCCGTCGAGGTGACCTTCCACGTCGACCCCGGGGCCCACTGCCCCTGCACGGCGGCGCTGATCAGCGGCAGGTCCTCGTAGGCGCGCTGGGAGATGCCGCCGGTCCACACGCCGGGGTCGTAGCTGGGATAGTCGGCGATCGCCGTCACCCGCCCGGTCCTCGCCTCCAGCACGACCGCCGCGCCGCTGTCGGCGGGCTCGCCGCGCCGGCGCGCGCCGGTCACCGCCCGGGCCAGCGCCCGCTCGGCGACCTCCTGGACGCGCGCGTCGATGCTGGTCACCAGCGTCTCGCCGGGTACGGCGGCCTCCTCGCGGATCAGGCCGGTGACCTTGCCGGTGCTGTCCACCGCCACCTCCCTGATCCCGGTCCGGCCGGCCAGGTCGCGGTCGTACCGCGCTTCGAGGCCGTCGCGGCCGATCAGCTCCGGACCCCCTTCGGGGTCGTCGGGGGAGGGTGGCTGCAGGTAGCCGAGGACGTGCGCCGCGGCCGGGCCGAGCGGATAGGTCCGGACCGGCCGCAGCGCCGTGCTGACGCCGGGGAACTCGTTCTGCCGCTCCGCGATCCACAGCGCCGTGCGCACGCTGACGTCGTCGGCGACGACGATCGGCTGGTACGGCGAGCCGGGCCAGCACGGCCGCGGCACGTCCCTGCCGCACAGCCGGGCCCGGTCGGCGAGCTCCTGGTACGGCCGGCCCAGGGCCCGCGCCAGCCTGGTCAGCACGTCCGTCCCGCCGTCGGGCTGGTGGAGGAGGGCCATGTAGTCCACCGACACCTGCGGCCGGGTCTCGTTGGCCACGAGCGGCCGGCCGCGCACGTCGAGGATCTGCCCGCGCACGGGCGGCAGGACCACCGAGCGCACCCGCGACTCCGTCGCGGCCCTCGAATACGACGAGCCGGTGACGACCTGCAGGTACCACAGGCGGCCGAGCAGGGTCAGCATGAGCGTGGTGACCACGACGAACACCACCGTGAGGCGTCCACGATAGGCGCTGCCGCGGACGTAGCCGGGGGCGCCGCTACGCACGCCGTCCCCCGCGCGGGTACAGGGGGCGGGAGGCCGGCACCCGTCCGAAGGACCGGCGCCGGGGAAGGAGGGCGAGCCCGGCCGTCACGAGTGCGGCGCCGCCGGTGGTCCAGGCGATCGCGCCGGGGGCGAGCGCGGCGGCCCAGGGGGCCCCGTCCAGCAGGGCCGCGAGCACGCCCTCGGCGAGTGACGCGCCGAGGGCCACGAGGGCGGCGCCCGCGACACGGCGCGCGGCCCCGTCGTCGGCGGGGATCCGCATGGCCGCCCAGCCGGCCAGGCACAGCACCAGCGCGAGCCGTCCGATGGTGTGGTCGGCGGGCGGGGCGACGTCGGCGGCCAGGCCCGCGGCGAACCCCAGGAGCGCCCCGGCCCCGGTGCCCGGCCCCGCGCCCGCGACAGCCCTGGCCCGCAGCAGCGGCACGAGTGCGATGACGCAGATCAGCACGATGTCGGGCACTCCCCCGGGAAGTGCCCACCCGTTGACCACGGTGACCTGGAGAACCGGCGCGGCGAGGACGAGGAGCACGGAGAGGATGACCGCCCTCATCGCGCCCCCTCCGCGTGCCCGGATGTGTCCTTCTTCTTCGCTTTCTTCTTTTTCTTCGACTTCTTGGACTTATTGGTCTTCTCGGACTTCTCGGACTTCTTCTCGGGCTCCTTCGTGGAAGTGTCCGTGACGGCCGGGGCGTCCGGCAGCGGCCCGAGGACCACCGTGACGTTCTCCAGCGCGGTGAACCGTGCGAAGGGGCGCACGAGCGCGGTCCTGGTCAGGGCGTCCGCCGCCGGCTCGACCGTGACGACGGTGCCGATCGGCACGTCCGGCACGAACGGCCGCAGGTCGCGCGAGCCCAGCGTCACCACCCGGTCACCCGGTTTCACGTCGGCCGAAGGATTGAGCAGGCCCAGCCGCAGCAGGCCGTGCTCGGGGACGCCGGTCACCAGGCCGACCTCCCGCGAGCCCTCCAGGCGGGCGCCGACGGAGGCGCCGGAGGCGGTGGCGAGCTGCACCGTCGCCGTCCCCGGGCCGGTCCGCAGGACCCGGCCGACCAGCCCGTCAGCGTCGAAGACCGTCATGTCGGGGGTCACCCCGGCCTCGGCACCGGCGTCGATCGTGACGGTGCCGTCCCGGCCGAAGCCGACGGCGTGGGCCGAGACGACCTGATAGCCGTTCCCCTCGGCCGGGGGCGGGGTGGCCCGGCGGGCGGCGAGCAGTTCGGCGCGCAGCCGGGCGTTCTCCCGTTCGAGGTCCTCCAGGCGGCCCGCGCCCGACGCCCAGCGGACGCCGGAGGACGCCGCGTCCTCCAGCCCGCCGTAGACGGCCGACCCGAACGCCCGCAGGGGGTCCAGCGGGATCACCGTGTCCGCCGCGATCAGCGCGACGGCGGCGAGCGCCAGCAGCACGGGCACCCTGCGACCGGGGCGACCTGGGTGACCTGCCGTCCTCATCTGCGGGTTTCGGGGAGGAACACGTCCCGCATGTCGTCGAACCGCTCGGTGCAGCGGCCCGCGCCCAGCACGACCGACTGGAGCGGCTGGTCGACGAGGTGGATCGGCATGCCGACCGCCTCTTCGAGCCGCCCGGCGAGGCCTTCGAGCAGCGCCCCGCCCCCGGTCAGCACGATCCCGTTGTCGAGCAGGTCGCCCGCGAGCTCGGCCGGGCACTGGTCCAGCGTGGTCTGGACGGCGTCGACGATCGTCTGGACCTGGTCCTCGATGGCCTCCCTGACCTGGCCCCTGGTGATCGTCGCCGTCTTGGGCAGGCCGGTGACCAGATCGCGGCCCCGGATCGGCCGTGTCGTCGTGTCGTCGCCGCCCGGCCGGGCGCTGCCCATGGTGATCTTGATGTGCTCGGCCGTGCGCTCGCCGAGCAGGAGGGAGTGTTCCTTCTTGACGTAGTTGACGATCGCCTCGTCGAGTTCGTCACCGCCGACCCGCACCGACTTCGACACGACCACCCCGCCGAGCGAGACGATCGCGACCTCGGTGGTCCCGCCGCCGATGTCCACGACCATGTTGCCGGTCGTGTCGCCCACGTTGAGGCCCGCGCCGATCGCCGCGGCCATGGGCTCCTCGATGATGTGGACGCGCCGGGCGCCCGCCTCGTACGCCGCCTCGCGAACTGCGCGCTGCTCGACGCTGGTGGTGCCGCTCGGCACGGCGACGACGACGCGGGGCTTGGCCAGGTAGCGGTTCCGGTGCGCGAGCTGGATGAAGTGCCGCAGCATGCGCTCGGCGGCGTCGAGGTCGGCGATCACGCCGTCCTTGAGCGGGCGCAGAGTCGCGATGTGGGGCGGGGTCCGCCCGATCATCTCCTTCGCGGCGGTCCCGACGGCCACGATCCGGTCGCTGTGCAGGTTGATCGCCACGACCGAGGGCTCGTCCAGGACGACGCCCTTCTTGCGCACGTACACCAGCGTGTTGGCCGTACCGAGGTCGACCGCCATGTCCCGGCCGAGCAATCCCCACGGGAAACCCATCGGCGACCAGCTTTCAGAGAGGAGGGAGAGCACGCGTGATCGCTGCCCGCCGCCCCCGCCTCTGAAACAGAACACATCCGCACGAAAGCGGGCCGCTAGGTGACGCTGAGATAGAGGTCTCTCGCCAGCTTCGTCACCCGTTCGGCCGACTTCGCGAAGGACGCCCCCGAGGGCTGCAGGGTGAGCACGACCATGATCAGCCGGTCGCTGATCACGCCTGTAGTGTGGAGCACCGGACGGCCGAAATCAACCGGTTCGCGGCCCATCGTGACCGGCCCGATACGGTATGACGCGGCCTTCGCGCGGGCGCACCGGACCGGGGGCACCGAGCCGTACCCGGACCATCCCTGCTTGATCGCCCAGGGCCGGGGGACGGCGCGGGGAATGCCGAAGTACTGGTCGAAGCCGTCGCTCGCGCACCGCCAGGCCTGGCGCAGGTTGCCCAGGACGAAGTCGCGGACGCGGGGTTCGGCCCGCTTCAGCAGGTACCGGTAAACGAGCGCGATGTCGGCCGCGCTGATGGCGGTGTAGCCCCAGAAGCCGGGTTTGGCCGCGGGCGGTGGGGAGGTTTCGGACAGGCCGATCCGGCGCGCCATCCGCCGGACGATCTCGCCCTGACCCCCGCGCCGCCACAGGGCGGTGGCGGCGTCGTCGTCGCTGCCGCGGAGCATGGGCGTCAGCAGCGCCCTGTCCCGGGCGGGGATCGCGCCCCGGTGCCGCTCCAGGTAGTCGGTCGCGATGAGGATCTTGACCACCGACGCCGACCGGAACCGGTGGTGCGCCAGATGCTGCGCGACGGTCCTGCCGGTCGCCAGGTCCACCATCGAGTATCCCGCCGTGACTCCGGCCGGCACCCGCACCGGTTTCGCGGACGATCGCACTGACAACTGTGCGGCTGCTCGCGCGGCCGCCTGGGGCGCCGGCTTCGCGGTGGTGGCGGTGGTCGCGGCGGTGGCGGCCGCGGGGGTGCCGTTCGCCGAGCAGGCCGTCAGGAGCGCCGTGAGCACGACGGCCAAGGCAGTCGATGCGGCCGTGGGGGCGGCGGTTCTCGATCGCGTCACCCGGCCATGACTATCAGATGAAGCGGGTCAGCGTCCGTCGAGGAGGGGACGCCTGGGGTCCCAGCGGGTGCCCTCGGCGGCGTCCCTGCGGCGCCGGGCGATGGCCGACAGCGCCTCCAGGACGACCCGGTTGCCGAGGTAGGCCGTGATGTCCGCGTGGTCGTACGGCGGGGCCACCTCGACGATCTCCAGCCCGACGACCGGCAGTTCGTAACAGGTCCTGCGGACGGCGTCGAGAAGCTGGCGGGCCGACAGGCCGCCCGGCTCGGGCGTGCCGGTGCCCGGCGCGTGGCCCGGGTCGCAGACGTCCACGTCGACCGACAGGTAGACCCCGTCGCACTCGTCGAGCGCGATCGCGTACGCCTCGGTGAGGCACTCGTCGAGCCCTCTGGCGACGATCTCCGTCATCTCGTACGACCGCATCCGCTGACCGGCCATCCAGTCGAGGATCTCGGGGCCGGGCCAGTAGCCGCGCAGGCCGATCTGCAGGAAGCGGTCGCCCCGGATCGCGCCCGACTCGATCAGCCGCCGCATCGGCTGCCCGTGGCCGTGCAGGTGGCCGAACTCGATGTCGCCGGTGTCCGCGTGCGCGTCGAAGTGGATCATGGAGACGCGGCCGAAGCCGTGGTGCCGCGCCACGCCGGTCGCGTCGGGCAGGGCGATCGTGTGGTCGCCGCCGAGGACGACGGGAACGGCCCCGGAGGCCGCGATACGGGCGACGGCGTCCTCGATCGCGCGCAGGCTGCCCTCGATGTCGCCGGCGTAGGTCTCCACGTCCCCGGCGTCCAGCACGCGCAGGTCCTTGAGGGCGTCCACGCGCAGCGCCAGGCTGGGGCGGGAGCCGTCGTGGGGGAGATAGCACGTCTGGCGGATGGCGTTCGGGCCGAAGCGGGCGCCGGGGCGGTGTGAGGTGCCGCCGTCGAAGGGCGCGCCCAGGATCACGACGTCGGCTCCCGCGTAACCGGCCGGGTCGTCGAGGTCGCAGCGCTCGACCCCGAGGAAGGTGATGTCGGGGCCGAACATCTGGCCGTAGCGGCTCATCCCACTCCTGGCAGTCAATCGGTCTTATCGGACATCACATGCTATTGGCTGACAGAACCGGCACGTTGCAGGAACGGGTCGAGCAGGCCGGGGGTGCCCGCGGTGGCCAGGCGCAGCGCCTCGGCGAGTTCGACGTCGCGCACCTGGTAGCTCTGCCCGCCCGCCGCGGTGGTCGCCGTCAGCGTGGCGAGGCCCGCCCGCCGCTGGAAGAACGACCGCTCGACGGTCCAGCCGATGACGCCGTCGCACCGCAGCACGACCCGGCGTCGGACGAGCGAGCCCCATCGGGTCACCAGATATCCCGAGGTCAGGGCGTGTCCGAGGGACCGGTAGCGGTCGGCGGCGAGCAGCGCCGTCACCGGCAGCAGGGCGGCGGCGGTGAGCCAGGGCCACAGGGGCGGCTCGCCCAGCGCCCAGAACAGGAGCAGCGCGACCAGGACCGGCACGTGCACACCGAAGGCGCGGGTGAACCGGCGGCGCAGCGCTGCGGGCCCGTGCGGGATGAGGGGCGCGGTCAGGGGCTCGGTGAAGGGCTCGGTCGGGGGTGCCGGGCCGGTGGCGCCGGGCGCGTGGGACAGCACGAGCCGGGCCACCGCGGCGGCCTCCGCGCGGGGCGCGGGCGGCAGCAGCATCGAGCCGCCGCGCTGGCCGCCCTGCCCCGAGCGCAGGCCGGTCGTCACCGCGGACAACCGGGCTCCGCGTACGGCCCGCAGCAGCAGGGGCTCGTCGACCTCGACGCCCCGCAGCCGCCGTTCCTCGATGGTGGTGGCCCGCCTGGTCAGCAGGCCCCGGGTCACGTGCAGGGTGCCCTCGGCGTGCCGGGTCAGCCGGAAGTTCCCGTACGCCAGGACGTAGCCGAGCGTGGACGCGACGCCCACGAACACCACGAGCACGAGCACCACCGTCGCGATCTCCAGCGCGAGCGACATCGCGCTGAACCACCGCCAGGTCTCCCGGACCGGCCCAACCTGGTCGAGGTCGATGTTCCCCTCCGAGACCAGGCGGGACACGAAGCCGCCGACGACGCCCACGGTGACCAGCCCGGACATGGTGAACGGCCCGAACCCGACCCACCCGGGGCGCATCCGCGCGAGCTCGGTCTCCGCGGCCGGTGTGCTCCCGGCGGGCGGCGGCACCGGCGACGCCGCGGGGGACTGGGCCACGGGGGACTGGGCCGCGGGGGAGCGGTGCAGCAGTTCCACGCGCAGGTTGGCGGCCTCGGCGGCGCTCAGCGCGTCGAGCTTGAGCCGGCTGTCGTGCCTGCGGTCGGAGGTGCCCGTCCCCACCTCCACCCGGGCCAGGCCGAGCACGCGGTGCAGCACGTGGGAGGTGACGTCGACGGTGCGGACCCGGTCGCGGGGCACGGTCAGCACCTTCCGGTTCAGCAGCCCGCGCCTGACCTGCACGTGCTCGGGGGAGATCCGGTAGGTCGTGGTGAACCAGCGGAGCATGCCGAACAGGACCGTCAGGCCGACGCCCGCGAGGGTCCACAGGTGGCCCTTCCCGCCGCTGCTCGTTCCCGCCACCAGCAGGCCGAGCAGCGCCGGGGCGGCCCGTACGACCTCCTGGACCGGGTGGACCAGCAGCATCCGCGGGCTGAGCCGCCGCCAGTCGGTCGGGGCCGGGCCGCTTAGGGGACCGCTCGTCGAGCTGCTCATGTCGCGTCGCCCGCCGTCGCCTGCGCGTTGGCGGTGAGCTCGGCGACCAGGCGCTGGGCGGTGTCCCGGTCGAGACCGCCGACCTTGATGGGACCGGCGGCCGAGGCCGTGGTGACGGTGACGTTGGCGAGGCGGAAGAGCTGCTCCAGCGGGCCGCGCTCGCTGTCCACCGTCTGGATGCGGGAGACGGGGGCGATGCGCCACTCCTGCCGGAACCAGCCCGACTGCGTGAACACCGCCGCCGGGGTGGCCTCCCAGCGGTGCACCCGGTAACGCCACAGCGGCATGAGCGTGACGTGCGCCGCCGCGACGACGGCGGTCGCGGCGAGGCCGATGACGTGCGCGGAGAGCGGCACGCCCGCATCGTCGGCCACCAGCCAGATCACCTGGGCCGCGAGGAGGATGAGCCAGCCCAGAGCGGCCCGCGCGGCCCAGTACCAGATGGCGGTGCGGCTCACGCGGTGCCGAGGGGGTCGGAGGGTCGGGACGTCCACGCCTCAACTCTGCCCGATCCGCCGACCTCCCGGGCATCCGCCCATGCCGGTCGTGTACGCCGACGGGGGGTCACTCCTGGGTCAGAGGGCCGACAGGAGCTCGCGGACGTGGGAGAGCGGGTCGGCGCCCACGGGGCGGACGGCGACCGTGGTCACGCCCGCCTGCCACAACGCCCTGACGTGCGCGGACGCCTCCTGCGGGGAGCCCACCGCCATGGCGACCTCCTCCGGCGCGACCCGCAGGAACGCGGCCTGCCACTCCGCCGCGGGCCGCATGACCTCGCGTGCGTCGTCGCCGACGCAGAGGTAGACGAACGCCACCACTTCGTGATCACCGGTCGCGCCGACGCGCTCGATGACCGAACGCAGCCGATCCGGGCCCAGCCCCTCGGGGAGGACCGTGCCCTCGGCCACCCGCCCCGACAGGGCCAGCGAGCGGGGGCTCACCACTCCGGCGAGGACGGGCGGCGGCTCGGCCGGCGGGTGGACGAGGCGGACGCCGTCCAGGCTCACCTCGCGTCCGTGCAGGGTGACGGTCTCGCCGCGCAGCAGCGCCCGTACGGACGTGATCGTCTCCTCCAGCAGCGACAGCGGTGACGAGGCGGCGGCGCCTGCCTGACGCATCCACGCCTGCACTCCGTGCCCGATCCCGGCGGCCAGCCGCCCGGGATGGAGGCGGGCCAGGTTGGCCAGCTCCATCGCCAGCAGCACGGGATTGCGCAGGGGTGCCGGGGTGATGCCGATGCCCACGCGCAGGCGTGTGGTCGCGGCCAGCGCCGTGGCCGCCGAGGAGATCGCGCCCGTCCAGCCGAGGTCCTCCACCACCCACAGGTCGGAGACCGCGGTGCCGTCGAGTTCCCGGGCGAACCGGGGGAGCGACTCCGGCGGGAGGTCGCGGTCGAAGACGACTCCAAGCCTCATGGGCGGCCCTCCAGTGTGCGAGATCGGCTCCACGGCCTTCCAAGTATCCAGGACGGAGGGAGGCGAGGACGGCACAGGCACCTGCCGTGAGACAGGTGCCTGTGCCGGAGAGCCGGAGCGCGCCTCCGGGCGGTCAGGCCATCTGGTGCTGCTCGGCGCTGAGGGGGGCGGCGATGTCCTCCAGCGAGCGCCGGGCGGCCTCCACGCCCATGAACCACTGCACCAGCCCCGCTGCGATCATCAGTACGGCGCCGATGACGTAGCCGACGACGACGTTGCCCACGCTCTCGCTCTCCACCAGGCGGCCGAACAGCACCGGCCCGATGATGCCGCCGAGCCCGGTGCCGACCGCGTAGAACAGGGCGATGGCGAGGGCCCGGGTCTCCATCGGGAAGATCTCCGAGACCGTCAGGTAGGCGCTGCTCGCCCCGGCGGAGGCGAAGAAGAACACCACCATCCAGCAGATCGTGAGGGTCACCGGCGAGAGCACCTGCGCGTTGAACAGCGCGGCGGTGCCGAGCAGGAGCAGGCCGGACACCACGTAGCTGCCCGCGATCATCGTGCGGCGGCCGATCGTGTCGAAGAACCGGCCGAGCAGGACGGGGCCGAGAAAGTTCCCGATCGCGATCGGGATGAGGTACCACGGCGTGCTGCCGTCCGGCACCTTGAAGAAGGTCGAGAGCACCAGCGCGTACGTGAAGAAGATCGAGTTGTAGAGGAACGCCTGGCCGACGAACAGCGACAGGCCGACGACCGTGCGCTTGGGGTAGCGCCGCAGCAGTGTCGCCGCCACCTCCGTCAGGGGGGTGTGCTCCCGCTGGGTGATCCTGATCTCCCCGTGCGCGGGTTCGAGCGTCTTGCCGCTCTCGTCGCGGACCTTCGTCTCGATCTCGCTGACGATCTCCTCGGCCTCCCGTTCCCGGCCGTGGATGAACAGCCAGCGCGGACTCTCCGGCACCGTACGGCGGACCAGCAGGATGGCCACACCGAGGACGGCGCCCAGCCCGAACAGCAGACGCCAGCCGAGGTCCGCCGGTAGCAGGCCCGTGTCGAGCGCCGGGATCGCGATGAGGGCGCCGAGCGCCGTGCCCAGCCAGAAGGAGCCGTTCACCACCAGGTCGACCGTGCCGCGCACGCGGGCCGGGATGAGTTCGTCGATCGCCGAGTTGATCGCGGCGTACTCGCCGCCGATGCCGGCGCCGGTGAAGAACCGGCACAGGTAGAAGTACCAGGCGTCGTGGGCGAACGCGGTGGCCACGGTGGCGGCGAGGTAGACGGCGAGCGTCACCAGGAAGAGCTTCTTGCGCCCGAACCGGTCCGTCAGGTGGCCGAAGAAGAGAGCGCCCAGGCAGGCTCCCGCGACGTACACGCCGGCGGCGACGCCGACCTCGCTGTCGGTGAGTCCCAGCCCGCTGCCCGGGTCGGTGATGCGCGGGCCGATGACCCCGACGATGGTCACTTCGAGCCCGTCGAGAATCCAGACGGTGCCGAGGCCGATGAGCACCAGCCAGTGCCAGCGAGCCCAGGGGAGCCGATCCAGCCGCGCGGGAATGTCGGTACTAATCTGCGCCATATCGTCCCCTTCTTCGGAAGATATGGCGGCCGACTACCCGATATCGGGCCGGAAATTCACGTCAGACCGTCCGGGCGCCTTCACTCCCCACGCCTCCGGGCGGCGGGACCACGCCGTCGTGCCCGAGTTCGAACCACACGCAGACTCCGGTGCGGCTGGCCGACACGCCCCAGTGCCTGGTGAACAGGTCCACCAGGTGGACGCCGCGCCCCGGCGTGAGGTTGGGAGACGTCCAGCAGCCGCAGCCCTGGGTGGACAGCGTGACCCGGGCGGCTCCGGGAGTGGCCAGGACGGACACGCCGTAGCCTGGCGGCCGGCCGCACGAGTCGGCGTGCCGCAGGGACTCGGCGATCAGCTCGCCGATCAGCTGCACCGCGTCGTCCCGGCAGGGGTGGCCGTCGCCGAGGCGGGCGGCCACGAACCGCCGGGCGGCCCGCACCTGGGACGGGTCTCCCGAGAAGGGGCGTGAGATCGCGATTCTCCCCGAGAGGTTGAGAATTGTCATCCCGTGATAGCTCCCTGTGCACCCGCCTGCCGTCGGGGAATCGAGGCCGATGTAAGACTGCGTTCATCCTGCACTTTGCAATTCGGCTCCGCAATATGGCGAATGCGATTGCATGGTCTCCTTTCGTGAGATAAGGGGGAGCGCGGCGCAGGGGAAGAGGGGCGGATGCCGGCCGGAGACGTCCATGGAGATCATCATCCCGGTCGCGGCCTTTGCGGGCGGGCCGGTATGGGGCTCGTCTCACCGGGCAGGAGACCTGGCATGCGAAGAGAAGACGGTCGCTATATCGATATCGACGCGGACGAGCCGGACATCGCAGGCGAGTGGATGCCGTCGGAGACGGATCCGCCGAACGCCAAGCCGGACGACGGAAAGCCGGACGAGCGCTGGGACAAACCGACAGAGGTGTGAGGAGAACGGTGATGACGATGGGTGTCGACCCCCGGGACCTGGGCGACGAGGATCTGCTCCGCGAGCTGCGCCATCTGCACGAGACCCGCAGCGAGACGTTCTTCCACGGGTCGGACGACGCGCTGGAGCGCCACACCTCCCGGACGCAGGAGCTGGAGGGTGAGTACCTCGAACGCTACCCGGACCGGCAGGTCGATCCGGAGCGGCTGCGGGAGGGGGCGAGGCAGCGCAGTGCGTGAGGACGAGGAGAGCCTGGGCGACGCCCAGGAGATGTCGGGGACCGAGCTGACGGTCTACGAGGCCGTCGCCGCGCTGAACGTGGACGAGCGTTCCGCGACCGTCTCGGAGGTCGCCCAGATGACCGCGCTCGGCGAGGACGACGTACGGCGGTGCCTCGACACCCTGGTCGAGGGCGGCAGGCTGGTCCCCAAGGGGGACGCCTACCTCCTCGGCGCGCACGACTGGGGACTCGAATACTGACAGATGGGGCCCGGCCGGCCCGCGGCGACGGGGAGGGCGGCGGTGGTGCGCCACACCGCGCGTGCCTCGCCCGGATCGCCGGGACCGGCCGGGAGTTCGTGGGTGACCCGTGAGCCGGGGTCAGGAGCAGGCGCTCGCGAGTTCCTGGGTCGCCTGGGTGGCCTTCTTACCGAACTCGCTCAGCTTGGCCGCGGCCGCCGGGTCCGACAGGTCGATCTTGAAAGACCCCCACGAGTCGGCCATGCCGGCGAGCGCCACCTTCAGGTCGCCGTCGGCCTTGCCGGACAGGTCCTTGAGCTGGGCGGCCAGGTCGCCGGTCGCGGTGTTGAGGCCCTTGATGTCGCCGGCCGCGGCGGCGGCCTTGGTGCTGTAGTCGGTGAACGCCTTGGTCGCCTCCTCGCAGACGGCCGTCTGGCCGCCGCCGCAGGCGGCGGTCAGGCTGAGAAGGGCGGACGCCGCGACGACGGCGAGGCTGTTCCTGAGGATGTTCATGACGCCTTCCTGAGTGATCTGCAACGCCCCGGACACTACGGACGCCCCCTTTCGCCCCGCTTTCAAGCCGCTTGCAGCGCAGGTGCGCGTCGTATGCTTGCCGCCATGACGCGGCGGCTTGCGGAGGTTGCGAAGAAGGTCGGGGTCAGCGAGGCCACGGTGAGTCGCGTCCTGAACGGCAAGGCCGGGGTGTCGGAGGCCACCCGGGAGGCGGTGCTGACCGCCCTCGACGTGCTGGGATACGAGCGGCCGACGCAGTTGCGCGGGGAGCGCGGCCGGTTGGTCGGCCTGGTCCTGCCCGAGCTGCAGAACCCCATCTTCCCGGCGTTCGCCGAGGTCGTCGGGGGTGCGCTGGCCCAGCAGGGGTTCACCCCGGTGCTGTGCACCAGAACCGTCGGCGGGATCTCCGAGGCCGACTACGTCGACCTGCTGCTGCAACAGCACGTGTCGGGGGTCGTGTTCGCCGGAGGCCTCTACACGCAGACCGGCGTCGTCCACGAGCACTACCTGCGGCTCGTCGAACGCCGGCTGCCCACCGTGCTGGTCAACGCCGCCGCCGAGCACTGGGACTTCCCCCGCGTCTCCTGCGACGACGCGATCGCGGTGGAGCAGGCGCTCGGTCACCTGCGCGCCCTCGGCCACCGCCGCATCGGCCTGATCGTCGGCCCCGCCGACCACATGCCGTCCGCACGCAAGCTGGAGGCGTACCGCGCCTTGGGCGGCGAGTTGGTCGAGCACACAATGCACTCGCTGGAGGGCGGCCACGCGGCGGCCCTGAAGCTGGTGCGGCAGGAGGTCACCGGCATCGTCTGCGGCAGCGACCCGCTGGCTCTCGGCGCGATCCGCGCCGCCCGGCGCTCGGGCAGGCGCGTGCCGGAGGACGTGTCCGTCGTCGGATACGACGACTCCGCGCTGATGACCTGCGTCGACCCGCCGCTGACGACGGTGCGTCAGCCGATCGAGGCGATGGGCCGGGCGGCGGTGGAGCTGCTGGTGAGCCAGATCGAGGGAACCGCCGTCGCGACCGGGGAGCTGTTGTTCGAGCCGGAGCTGGTCGTCCGCTCCTCCACCGGGCGGGCCGGGGTGCCCGTCGCCTGAAGGCAAGCCGCCCGCAAAATCTTGCGTACATTGTCGTACAGTTGCGTTCATGACACGACGGCTTGCGGAAGTTGCCAAGAAGGTGGGCGTGAGCGAGGCGACCGTGAGTCGCGTCCTGAACGGCAAGGCCGGGGTGTCGGAGGCCACCCGGGAGGCGGTGCTGACCGCCCTCGACGTGCTGGGATACGAGCGGCCGACGCAGTTGCGCGGGGAGCGCGGCCGGTTGGTCGGCCTGGTCCTGCCCGAGCTGCAAAATCCCATCTTCCCGGCGTTCGCCGAGGTCGTCGGGGGTGCGCTGGCCCAGCAGGGGTTCACCTCGGTGCTGTGCACCAGAACCGTCGGCGGCGTCTCCGAGGCCGACTACGTCGACCTCCTCCTCCAGCAGCACGTGTCCGGAATGGTCTTCGCGGGAGGCTCGTACGCGCAGGCGGACGCCTCGCACCGCCACTACCGCAGGGTGCTGGAACGGAAGCTGCCCGCCGTGCTCGTCAACGCGGCGGTCGACCACCTCGGGTTCCCCCAGGTCTCGTGCGACGACGTCGCCGCGGCGCGGATCGCGCTGGCACATCTGACGGCGCTCGGCCACCGGCGGGTCGCCATGCTCCTCGGCCCGCCCGACCACGTGCCGTCCCGGCGCAAGCTGGCCGCGTTCCGGGCGCATGCCGCCGAGGCCGGCCTCGAACTCGACGCGGACCACGTCGAGCACACGATGTTCTCGCTGGAAGGCGGGCACGCCGCCGCGGCGCGTATGGTCGCCCGCGGCGTGACCGGGATCGTCTGCGCCAGCGACGTGCTCGCCCTCGGCGCGATCAGGGCGGCCCGCCGGGCCGGTCTGTCGGTGCCCGGTGACGTCTCCGTCATCGGATACGACGACTCGGCGCTGATGAGCTGCGTGGACCCGCCACTGACCACCGTCCGCCAGCCCATCGACGCGATGGGCCGGGCCGCCGTCGAGCTGCTGGTGGCCCAGATCGACGCGGCCGTGGTGCCGGGCGACGAGCTGTTGTTCGAGCCCGAGCTGGTCGTGCGGGCCTCCACGGCACCCGTACGACCGCTCTAGGGATCACTGTCACTTTTTTGCAGAGTTAATTACTGACTATTGCTCAGTTCTGCACGCCTCTGTATGTTTCTCGCAACCGAGCGGATCGGGGCGCTCCAGTCGGCCCCGAGCCGTGTGCTCCGACGGGTCGTGGCGCGCGGTTCCAGAAGGGAACGAGGATGAAATCCCAGAAGCTCTCGACACTGCTGGTCTCGGGACTCGCCCTGGCGGCGGCCGCCGCGTGCGGCTCCGGCGACGGCGACAGTGGTGACAAGGCCGGCGGGGTGCCCGGCGGAGCGAAGGTGACGATCTCGGTGGGCTGTCAGCCGCCGAAGACCAACCCCGTGCAGCGGGACGAGTGGAACGAGGACGTCGCGGCGTTCCAGAAGCTGCACCCCGGCATCACGATCGACAGCAAGGACGGCTTCCCCTGCCACGACGTGAAGACGTACGACGCCAAGCTCGCCGGTGGCCAGATGGAGGACGTCTTCTACGGCTACGTCGGCGACGTGCAGCCGGCGATCAAGGCGGGTCAGGCCGCCGACATCACCGACTACGTCAAGGACGTCAAGACGTTCAAGGACATCGACCCCAGCGTCATGCGGGCCTTCACGGTCAACGGCCGGATTTACGGCCTGCCCAGGACGACGTACAAGGTCGGGCTCGTCTACAACCGCACGCTGTTCACCCGGGCGGGGCTCGACCCGGACGACCCCCCGGCGACCTGGGCCGAGATCCGCGAGGCGGCCAAGAAGATCACGGCGCTCGGGCCCGGCTACGTCGGGTACGGCGAGTACAGCGCGGGCAACACCGGCGGCTGGCACTTCACCCAGGAGATCTACGGCCGCGGCGGCGACGTGGTGACCCCCGACGGCAGGCGGGCCGCGTTCAACACCCCGGAGGGCAGGGCGGTCCTGCAGAACCTCAAGGACATGCGCTGGACCGACGACAGTATGGGAACCAAGCAGCTCTATCAGTGGGACGACCTCATGCGCCTGATGGGCGCCGGCAAGATGGGCATGATCCTCGGCGCCCCCGACGTCATCACCGAGTTGCACGACAACCGGCACGCCAAGTACGAGGACTTCGGCCTCGCGGCGTTCCCCGAGGCCAAGGCGACCCTGGGCGGTGGTGACGGCTACATGTTCAACGTCAAGGACACGCCCGAGCAGATCAGAGCCGGCATCGCGTGGCTGGACTACTACATGCTGGCGCCGGGCCGCGGCCAGTTCGACTACGAGCGGCAGAAGGCCAGGGGCCGGGCCGTCGGCCTCCCCGACAACAACCCCTGGGGAGCCAGTCCCACAGGACGCACACTGCTCGACCTGCGTAAGCAGTTCGCCACGCTGCCGCTGGCGAACTACGGCGCGTACGCGGAAGGATCGGGGGCCATCCCGCTCAAGCTGGAGCCCCCGATGACCCAGCAGATCTACCAGATCCTCGACACGCCCATGTCGGCGGTGCTCACCCGGCAGGACGCGAACGTCGACGAGCTCCTCGCGGACGCGGAGAAGAAGGTGAACGACCTGCTCGCCAGGGCGGGCTGACCCGTCCGGGGTGCCGGGACCCCACCGGCACCCCGTCTCCCACGTCCACCCCCCGACCGGGAGAGACCCCGAAAGAGACACCACATGAACGTCGCCACGAAGCGTGACGTACAGCGAAATCTGACCGCGTACGGCTTCCTGTGCGGAGCGTTGATCTGCTTCGCGTTCTTCTCCTGGTATCCCATGATCCGGGAGGTCTTCCTCAGCTTCCAGAAGAACAACTTCGTCAGCGACCCGATCTGGGTGGGGTTCGACAACTTCAGGGCCGTCTTCGCCGATTCGGCGTTCTGGCCGGCCTGGCGCAACACCGCCGTGTTCACCCTGCTCGCGCTGGTGATCGGCTACCTCGTGCCGTTCGCGTCCGCGATCGTGCTCAACGAGCTCCGGCACGCCCGCGCGTACCTGCGGTTCGTGGTCTACCTGCCGGTCATGCTGCCGCCGGCCGTGTCGGTCTTACTGTTCAAGTGGTTCTACGATCCCGGCGCCGGGCTGTTCAACCAGATCCTCGGGTTCTTCGGCGTCCCGCCGCTGAGCTGGCTCGACTCGTCCGGCACGGCCCTGGTGTCCCTGGTCATCGTGTCGACCTGGATGAACCTCGGCAGCGGCACGCTGATCTACCTCGCCGCGCTGCAGACGATCCCGGGCGAGCTGTACGAGGCGGCCGAGCTCGACGGCGCGGGGATCCTCCGGCGCCTGTGGCACGTCACGATCCCGCAGACCCGGCTCATCCTGCTCGTCATGCTGCTGTTGCAGGTCATCGCGACCATGCAGGTGTTCATCGAGCCGTTCATGCTCACCGGGGGCGGCCCGGAGAACGCCACCGTGACCGTCGCCTACCTGATGTACCAGTACGCCTTCAACTTCGGGAACTTCGGCGGGGGCGGCGCGCTCGGGCTGATGCTGATGATCGTCTTGATGGTGTTCTCGGTCGTCTACCTGCGCGTCGCCCGGGAGGACCGTCCCTGATGCCCGACGCCACCCCCCGGGTCCGCACGCTCGTCTCCCCGCACCGGCTGAGCAGGGGGCGCGGCCGGGTGACCTACTGGACCGTCCTGGCCGCGACGCTGGTCACGTTCACGCTGGTGTTCGTCTTCCCGTTGTACTGGATGATCACCGGCGCGCTGAAGTCGCCGCAGGAGCTCGACCAGATCCCGCCGACGCTCTTCCCGGCGGACGGCCTCAACTGGGACGCGTACCGGGAGGCGTGGGAGCTTCTCGATCTCGGCAAGCTGCTCGGGAACACGGTCCTGTACGCCGCGGGAGCCTGGATCTTCACGATGGCGGTGGACGTCACCGCGGCCTACGCGCTGTCGAAGCTGCGGCCCGTGCTCGGCCGGGTGATCCTCGGCGGCATGCTGGCCACGCTCATGATCCCTCCGATGGTGCTGCTGCTGCCGACCTACGTCACCGTGCTCGACCTGCCGATCCTGCACGTCAACCTGCTGAACACGCCGTGGGCGATCTGGCTGCCGGCCGCCGCGAACGGATTCAACGTCTTCCTGCTCAAACGGTTCTTCGACTCGATCCCCCGCGAGCTTCTGGAGGCCGCGGAGATGGACGGCGCCTCCCCGGCGCGGATCCTCTGGTCGATCGTCCTGCCGATCTCCCGGCCGATCCTCGGCGTGGTGTCGATCTTCACGGTGGTCAACGTCTGGCGCGACTTCGTCTGGCCGCTCCTGGCGCTGCCCGACACCGAGAAGACGACGATCAGCGTGGCGATCAACTCGCTGTCGCAGACCATGCCGCAGAACGCGCTCACGGCCTCCCTGGTGATCGCGAGCCTGCCCACCATCGTCGTCTTCTTCCTGTTCCAGCGGCACATCATGGCCGGTCTCACCGCCGGCGGCCTCAAGGGCTGAGCAGGCCTTCCATCGCCGTCATCCACAAGGAGTTGTATCCAGCATGCCCGGCAACACCTCGACCCCCGAATGGTGGCGCGGGGCCGCGATCTACCAGGTCTACCTGCGCAGCTTCGCCGACGGGAACGGCGACGGCACCGGCGACCTGGCGGGGCTGCGGTCACGCCTGCCCTACCTCGCCGACCTCGGCGTCGACGCCGTCTGGCTGAATCCGTGGTATCCCTCGCCGATGGCCGACGGCGGCTACGACGTCGCCGACTACCGGGCCATCGAGCCGGTCTTCGGCACCCTCGCCGAGGCGGAGAAGCTCATCGCGGAAGCCCACGACCTGGGCATCCGCACGATCGTGGACGTCGTCCCCAACCACGCCTCCGACCGGCACGCCTGGTTCCGGGAGGCCTTGGCGGCCGGTCCCGGTTCGGCGGCCCGGGAGCGGTTCTGGTTCCGTCCCGGCGTCGGCGACGGCCCGCCGAACGGCTGGCAGTCGATCTTCGGCGGCCCGGCCTGGACCCGGGTGCCGGACGGCGAGTGGTATCTCCACCTGTTCGCCCCCGAACAGCCCGACTTCAACTGGAACAACCCGGACGTGCGTCAGGAGTTCCTCGACGTGCTGCGCTTCTGGTTCGACCGGGGCGTGGACGGCGTCCGCATCGACTCGGCGGCCGTCCTGGTCAAGGACCTCGACAGCGTGGAGGAGTCGTACACCGACCACGACGACGTCCACGAGATCTACCGCGAGTGGCGGCGGCTCAGCGACGCGTACGGCGGCCGGGTCCTGATCGGGGAGGTGTGGCTGCCCGACCAGGAGCGTTTCGCCCTCTACCTGCGCCCGGACGAGATGCACACGGCGTTCAACTTCGACTTCCTTTCGTGCCCCTGGGAACCGGACGCCCTTCGCCGCAGCATCGACCTGACGCTGGCCACGCACGTGCCGATCGGCGCTCCCGCGACGTGGGTGCTCTCCAACCACGACGTGACCCGCCCGGTCACGCGGTACGGCAGGCGGGACACCTCGTTCGACCACGCCGACCGCAAGCACGGCACGCCGTCCGACCCGGAGCTGGGCAGGCGGCGGGCGCGGGCGGCGGCCCTGCTGGCCATGGCCCTGCCGGGCAGCGTCTACGTCTACCAGGGGGAGGAGCTCGGCCTG
The DNA here is from genome assembly GCF_014161435.1 of Microbispora sp. H10949. Lineage (NCBI taxonomy): Bacteria > Bacillati > Actinomycetota > Actinomycetes > Streptosporangiales > Streptosporangiaceae > Microbispora > Microbispora sp. H10949. Next base: position 125,082 of record NZ_JABBWZ010000010.1, read on the forward strand.
TGGGAGGTCGAGGATATTCCGGACGACCTGCGCGAGGACCCGATCTGGGCCCGGTCGGGTCACACCGACCCGGGACGCGACGGATGCCGCGTGCCGCTGCCGTGGTCGGGCACCGAACCTCCGTTCGGATACGGCACGGGCGAACCGTGGCTGCCCCAGCCGGCCGGATGGCGCGACCTCACCGTCGAGGCCCAGCAGCGCGACCCCGGCTCCATGCTGTGCCTGTACCGCTCCGCCCTGCACCTGCGGCGTGAGCTGCTCGGGGACGGCACGATGACCTGGCTGCCGGCCGGGAACGACGTCATCGCCTTCCGTCGCGACTCCGGCCTGGTCTGCGTGGTGAACTTCGGCGCGGAGCCGGTGCCGTTCCCGGTCCGGGGCTCGGTGGTGCTGGCCAGCGGCCCTCTCGTGAGCCGGCACGGCAGCACTCTCGGTGGCGACCTGCTTCCCCGCGACACCGCCGTCTGGATCACGGAGGAGGGCCGATGAGGATCCCCCTCGCCGCGGCGCTCGCCGTCGACCCGGCTCTCGTGACGGGCCGAGGCGCCTAGGTCGACTTCACCGAGCAGGAGGCGGAGAACGCCTCGACCAACAGCACGGTCATCGGCCCCGCCGTGACGCGTACACGCTGCCGGCCGAGGCGTCCGGCCGCATGGCGGTCAGGCTGACGCCGGGCCAGTACGTCGAGTTCACGCTGCCGAAGGCGGCCAAGGCCGTCACCGTGCGCTACAGCATCCCGGACGCGCCCGCGGGCGGCGGCATGACCGCGCAGCTCGACGTCGCGGTGAATGGCCGCAAACGGGCCGTCATGACCCTCACGTCGCAGTACGCGTGGCTGTACAACCAGTATCCGTTCTCCACCGACCCGAACGGGCAGGGACGCCTCGGCCGGCGGCAACCGCGACTTCTGTCCGGCGTCGCCATCGAGGGCGACATACGGGAGCGCATCGACACCGACCAGGTCACCGGCGTCGGCGGCGCGATGAGCGACTCGACCATCGACGGCCTCTACCAACACCATCACCTGCGACGACCGCCCGCCGGTCGTCTCCCTGCCCCCGCCGTCCCCCTGGTGACGGCCCTACGGCGCGTAGGAACCACCGCGGTTCACGTAGCGCTCGGCACACCGGGGCCGATAAGGCCATGGACGCCGGCGTGTGGGATGACTTTCCGTACGCATGCCGATGTCTGAGGGTGGGGCTACGGCGTCGGGAGCAGCGTGTGGAGACGGGGGACGGGCGGCAGGCGAGGTCGCCGGAGCCGGGAGGCCACGCTGTGCCCGCCGAACGCGTCGCCGCGGCACAGGAAGGCGCCCGCGGCTGGGTACGACAGGCGGCCGAGCTGTCCGCGCGGGGTGTGGCCTGGACGACGCCCCGGGCGTTGCTGGCCACGCTGTGCGCCAGCGCCCTCGTTCCCATGGCACTGGCCGAGCCTGGTCCGGCGGCGCTCGCGGCCGGACTCAACGTCGTGGGATCCGTCGGGGCCAATCTGTTGTCCGATCTCATCGGTGCGGCGCTGGCCGCGGCGACGGCGCGCGAACGGGACGGACGGACCGCCGCACGGCCGTCAGGGGCGCCGGCGGGCTCCGGCCACGATGACGAGGCGCTCACGCGGCGGGCGGTGCGGGAGCTGGCCGACCGGTTGGAGGAGGTTCTAGAGGCGGGCGACGCGCGTACCGAGGCACTCGCCGGGGCTCTGGGAACGGTACTGGCCGAGGTCGAGGCCACCCGGGTGGTGGTCGCCGAGGCGCTCGCCCGGGGCGACGCCCGGCTGCTGGAGGAGCTGGGTAAGGGCTTCGCCGAGCTCGGACGCCAGATGGAGGTGCTCGCCCCACTCCTGGGGCGGCTGACCGGGGCGGTCGACCAGATCCAGCGGATCCTCCTGCGACAGGACGCCGAGCGCCGGTTCGACCGTGCGCAGATCCAGCGGGAGGTCGCCCTGCTGCTGGTGATGCGGGAACAGCTCGGTGAGCTGGCGGGCCGGCTGCCGGTGGTGGCGACGACGCCGGGAACGCGACCCGGGGCCGGTGGTGGATCGTGGGCGGACCGTTGCCCCTATCAGGGCCTGGCGCCGTTCGGCCCGGCGCAGGCGGGGGTCTTCTACGGACGTGGGCAGGCCACGGCCGAGCTGACGGCGATGATCACCGCCCACCGCGGCAGCGGGTTGATCCTGGTGACCGGCGCCTCCGGCGCGGGCAAGTCGTCCCTGGTACACGCGGGGCTGCTGCCCGCGCTGGCCACGCCGTCCGTCTCCGGCGCCGGAGGCGGCGTGACAGAGACATGGTCGCCGGTGACCCTCACCCCCGGGGCCGGTCCGCTGCGGGAACTGGCCGTGCACCTAGCGGTGCGGTGCGGCGCCGACCCCGCTTCCGTGTGGCGCGAACTGCGTGCCGACCCCGCACAGGCGGGAGAGTGGGCACGGCAGGTCCTGACCGCTGAGCGAGCCCGTCACCGCCGCGAGGGCGGCGCCGGCGAGGATCCGACGCGGCTGCTCGTGGTCGTCGACCAGTTCGAGGAACTGTTCACTCTCGCCCCGGAGAACGAGGCGGAGGCGTTCGTGACGGCGTTGGAGGCGATCACCATGGTCGCCGGCCCCGGAGGGCCGTTCCGGGGCGACCGGGCGGCCGGCGTCGTGGTGGTCACGGTACGGGGGGATTTCGCCGACCGGTGCGCCGTTCACCCCGTCCTGCGGCGGGCGCTGCAGGAGCGGGTGTTCGTGCTCGGTCCCATGAGCGAGCAGGAGTTGCAGCGGGCGATCACCGGCCCGGCCGCCGCGGCCGGGCTGATGGTGGAGGCCGGCCTGGCCGAGCAGGTGGTCCGGGAGCTCCTCACCCACGTCCGCGCACCGTCAGACGGATCACCGGCCGGAACGGGACGGCCAGGGTGGTATGGGGCGGGGGCACTGCCGCTGTTGTCGGTGGCGATGGTCCGCACCTGGGAGAACCGGAAGGGCGGTTCGCTGACCCTGACGGGTTATGACCGCTCCGGCGGCGTCGCCTCCGCCGTGCAGGACGCCGCCGAGGACGTCTACGCCTCACTCGACCCGGGGCGGCGGGAGACGGCCAAACGGCTCATCCTCGCGCTGATCGTCACCGGTGCCGACGGGCAGGCCACCAGGCGGCGCGTCGCGCTCCGGGACGTGGCCGGCCTCTGCGCGCCCGCCCGGCCCGGTCTGGCCCGGGAGGTGGTCGAGGTGTTCACCGTCGCGCGACTGATGATCACCGCCGGTGCCGAGGCCGGCGGGGAGGCCGGCACGGTGGAACTCGCCCACGACGTGCTGCTGGTCGCGTGGCCACGGCTGCGTGAATGGCTCGCCGAGGAACAGGCCGACCGGATCCTGCACGGGCAGATCCTGCACGCCGCGGGGGAGTGGGAGGCCCACGGCCGCGACCAGTCCTTCCTGTACAGAGGAGTTCGGCTGGAGGACGCGCGGGGCGCCGTCACGCGCTGGCGCGCGGACCCGGAACGCTACGCGGGCCTGGCGCTGCCCGAGCACGGCGACACGTTTCTGCGCGCGGGAGTCCGTGCGGCTACCCGGACGCGGCGGCGCTGGGGGGCCGTCACCGTGGCGCTGGCCGGGCTGCTCGTGATCGCGGTCGTCACCGCGCTGATCGCCCTGCGGGTCAACCGGGAGGTCGAGCAGCGGAGCGCGGAGGCGCTCAGCCGCAGCGTGTCCGCCTCCAGCCGATCCTGGCCCGACGACCCGATGACGTCGGCGCGGCTCGCCGTGGCGGCGTTCGCCATCGCGCCTACCGCCGAGGCGCGGGCGAGCATGGTCGCGCTGCTCGGCACACCCGCGCGTGCCGTCCTGAACGGCCACACCAGCTCTGTTACCTCGCTGGCCTACAGCCCCGACGGCACCCGGCTGGCCTCCGCGGGACTCGACTTCACCGTGCGGATCTGGGATCTGACCTCCGGCAGGCAGGCCGGGCCCGCGCTGAAGGGCCACGGCGACGCGGTGTACGCGGTGGCGTTCAGCCCGGACGGCACCCGCCTCGCCTCGGGCGGGGCCGACAGGATGGTGCGGATCTGGGACGCCGCCACCGGCAGGCAGGTCGGCGCTCCGCTGTCCGGCCACACGGGCACGGTGGCCTCGGTGGCGTTCAGTCCGGACGGCACCCGGCTGGCCTCCGCCGGAAACGATCATACGGTGCGGATCTGGGACGTGGCCTCCGGCAGGCAGGTGGGCGCTCCCCTGCTGGGTCACACCCGCGAGGTGACCGAGGTGGCGTTCAGCCCGGACGGCACCCGGCTCGCCACCTCGGGCGCCGACGCGACGGTGCGGATCTGGGACGCCGCCACCGGCAGGCAGGCCGGCGCTCCGCTGCTGGGTCACGCGGGCGAGGTGTATGCGGTGGCGTTCAGTCCGGACGGCACCCGGTTGGCCTCCGGCGGAGACGATCACGCGGTGCGGATCTGGGACGTGGCCTCGGGAAGGCGGGTCGGCAGCCCGCTGACGGGCTTCGCCGACCCGGTGATCCGGCTGGCGTTCAGTCCCGACGGCAGCCGCCTGGTCACCGCCGGGGACGGGACGGCGGTGCGGATCTGGGACGTGGCCACCGGCAGGAGGATCGGCACTCCGCTCACCGGCCACACCGGCGAGGTGTACGCGGTGGCGTTCAGCCCCGACGGCAGCCGTCTGGCGTCCGGCGGGGCCGAAGGGACGGTGCGGATCTGGGACGCCGCCGCCGCCGGCCGGGACCGCTTCCCGCTCATCGGCCCCACGGAGGCGGTGACCCAGGTGGCGTTCGGTCCCGGCGGCACCCGGCTGGCGGTCGCCGGCCTCAGCGCGGTGCGGATCTGGGATGTCGCGGCGGGCAGACAGGTCGGCGCCCCGCTGCAGGTCCTGGCGAACTCGGTCGCCTTCAGCCCTGACGGCAGGCGAATGGTGGTGAGCGCGTCCGATGGGACGGTGCGGATCTTCGACATGCGCACCCGCGCGCAGGTCCGCGCCCTGCCGGCCGGTGATGCCGGCAGGGTGACGTCGGTGACGTTCAGTCCCGACGGCAGGCGCCTGGCGTCGAGCGGGGCCGATGGGACGGTGCGGGTGTGGCAAGT